>JALUKO010000001.1 GCA_027056525.1 Helicobacteraceae bacterium
CTGTGGGGTTGGGTGTCAATAACTCACCATCATTTAGCATTGTAGAAGATGATCTTGGTATCTATTATGACGCACGATTTACCAGTAGATTGGAACAGATATTACAAACACATGACTTTAAAAATGACACGATACTCAAGAGTACTGCCCAAGAGGCAATAAGCTTAATTAAGAAGTTTCATATTTCAAAATATAACAACTCAAAAGATATGGGAAGTGACTTTTTTTCAAATGATACAAAAGAGAAAGTTCTTGTAATTGCACAAACGGCTGGAGATGCCTCTTTAGCATACGGTATGGGTGATAAATTTAGTACACAGGAGATGATGGAAGCTGCAATCAGTGAAAATCAAGACGCAAAGATATATTTAAAAATTCATCCGGATGTTTTATGTGGTAAGAAAAAATCTGATATAGATGTAGATCGCTATAAAGAACACTGCATAGTTATTAGTGAAAATGTTAATCCAATTTCATTATTAAAAAATTTCAATAAAGTATATACAAAAACATCTCAAATGGGTTTTGAAGCACTTTTAGTTGGATGCCAGTGTGTATGTTTTGGTATGCCGTTTTATGCAGGTTGGGGTATTACTGATGATCGTGTTCAATGTAAACGGCGAAAGCGAAAACTGTGTGTAAGAGATGTTTTCGCGGGTGCCTATATTCTTTATACGCACTATTATAATCCATATGCACATAGAAGTTCAGATATTATTGATACAATTTTTGAGATACAAAAGCAAAAAAAACTGCAAAATACAGGTGAAGATGTATGAATCACTTTTTTTTTGGCTTTTCTCACTGGAAACATAACTTTATCAGGGTCTATTTTCCAGATATCGCACACGAAGATATAGTCTTTATAAACCCTTTTTTTAAAAAAAACTATTTTTCCTTAGCACTTAAAAAGGGTTTGTCCTCTGGAAGCAGCATATATATTTGGGGTAGGAAAAGTTTTCCTGAAATTGAAAAGTACGCACTGCAGCACAAACTCAAACTTTACAGGGTGGAAGATGGTTTTATACGTTCAGTGGGTCTTGGGTCTGACTTGACACAGCCTTACTCGCTTGTGATCGACTCAAGGGGGATCTATTTTGATCCTACACAAGTAAGTGATCTGGAGTATATCCTTCAAAACACAAACTTTGATCCGAAGATACTCCAGCGTGCAAAGAGTTTGCGAAACTATCTTATAAAAAAGAAACTCTCTAAGTACAACCTTTATGAAAATAAAACGCTTGATATCCCAAAGGGGAAAAAGATCGTTCTTGTCCCGGGACAGGTTGAAGATGATGCATCTATACAATATGGTGCATCAGGAATGACAAATCTACAATTGCTGAAACAATCACGCGAGAATGCAAAGGATGCATATATCATTTACAAACCACATCCCGATGTTCTTGTGGGTAACAGAATGGGTAATGTAGCAGAAGAAGAACTCTTGAAGTATGCTGATAGGGTTGTTACGGAAGTTGGTCTTGAAAGTGTTTTGGAAGTATGTGATGAGGTGCATACAATGACATCTCTTGTTGGCTTTGAAGCATTGATGAGAGAAAAAAAAGTTTTTACTTATGGTATGCCATTTTATGCAGGTTGGGGTTTGACACAGGATTCACTTTTGCTGCAAAGACGCCGAAGAAATCTTTCGCTTGATGAACTTGTGAGTGCTACACTTATACTCTATCCCAAATATATAAATCCTGTAACTTTTGCTTCTTGTGAGAT
>JALUKO010000002.1 GCA_027056525.1 Helicobacteraceae bacterium
TTATGCATCTGAGTTGTTGGTTGATAACGGTGCCCCTGTAACACAAAAAATTCTCGCTAAAGAGGAGGGAACAGTTAAATACTTCTTGCTCAAAGGTGACTATTTAGAGAGATTTGAAGGGCTTAAAGCCGGCTATGAAGTAGTTGAAAAAGGTCTTTTTGCGGCAGTTATTGATACAAATAATCGTGAAGCGGTGCGTCACTATATTGCTCGTGGTTCAGTTATCGTTGCTGATGATAATGAGAATGTTGATGCCAATGTACTTATTGCAAAACCAAAAACTGATGAGTCGGTTGTTATCGCAGAGTGGGATCCGTACTCTAATCCGGTTATCTCAGAAGCAAACGGTGTTGTCAAATACGAAGATATCATTGTCGGTACAACGGCATCTGAGCAACTTGATGAGCTTACGGGTAAAGTGCGTCTTATGATTAATGATCATATTCCTGCCGAGTACAAACCAACGTTAGTACTTGCAACAGAAGATGGTGAACTTATGAGATATGCGATTGATGCAAAATCATCGCTCTTTGTTGATGATGGCGCAACTGTAAAAGTGGCAGATATTTTGGCTAAAACACCAAAAGCATTACAAAAATCATCAGATATTACAGGGGGTCTTCCACGTGTATCTGAACTTTTTGAGGGTCGTCGTCCAAAAGCAACAGCACTTATCTCTGAAATAGACGGTGTGGTAAGCTTTGGTAAACCACTTCGTGGAAAAGTTAGAATTGTTGTCTCTTCTGAGCAAGGGATTGTAAAAGAGTATTTTGTAGATAAATCACATGAGGCAGTAGTAGCATCAGGTGACTTTGTACACGCCGGTGAGCGTTTGACTACAGGTATTATCTCTTCACACGAACTTCTTAGAATTATGGGTGTCAAAGCACTTTATAACTATCTTGTAAGTGAAGTACAACAAGTATATCGTTCTCAGGGGGTTAATATCGCTGATAAACATATTGAGGTTATTTTTACTCAGATGTTGCGTCAGGTTAAAATTGTAAAATCGGGAGATACAAAATTTATTCAGGGTGATTTGATCTCTAAAAATAAATTTGCTCAAGAGAATGAGAAGATCATTCGTCTTGGCGGTCGTCCTGCAATTGCTGAACCGTTCTTGGTTGGTATCACTCGTGCTGCAGTTTCCGCAGACAGTATTATTTCGGCTGCATCGTTCCAAGATACGACCAAAGTACTGACAGAAGCGGCAGTTTCTGCTAAGGTTGATGATCTTAATGACCTTAAAGAAAATGTTATTATCGGTCGTACTATTCCTGTTGGTACAGGTATTTACAAAGACCAAGAAGTTGTTTTTCAAGCAGAAGAGGAATAGCTTCCATTTTAGAGTTAAAAGTGCATAAGCACTTTTACTCTCTATCGTAAAATCTCTTTATATTTCTCATATAAATTTATAAATATTAATTGACACTTAAAATAAGCAAACTTTAATCACTATTTCTATATCATTACGCGTTTATAATTCTCTGAAAAATTAGAGGATTACATTCTACTGGAAAAAATTAAGTAAAGGAATTGTATGCCTACAATCAATCAATTGATTCGTAAAGAGCGTAAAAAAGTGATTAAAAAATCTAAATCACCAGCTCTAGTAAGTTGTCCGCAACGCCGTGGTGTTTGTACTCGTGTTTATACGACTACACCTAAAAAACCAAACTCGGCTTTAAGAAAAGTTGCGAAAGTTCGTTTAACTTCTGGATTTGAAGTTATTTCATATATCGGTGGTGAGGGTCACAACCTTCAAGAACACTCTATTGTACTTGTACGTGGTGGTCGTATTAAAGATTTACCTGGTGTGAAGTATCATATTGTTCGTGGTGCACTTGATACTGCCGGTGTTGCTAACCGTACTGTTGCGCGTTCTAAATACGGAACGAAAAAGCCTAAAAAATAATTGGTTAGTTTTATACAGAGATAGTGATATCTTTGAGTAAATTAATTATAATTGAAGATTAAGGAAAATAACAAATGAGAAGAAGAAAAGCTCCCGTTCGTGAAATTATGCCTGACCCAGTTTATGGAAGCAAAATTTTAACGAAATTTATAAATAAAATAATGTTAGATGGTAAAAAATCTACAGCAGAAAAAATTATCTACAGTGCATTAGATATCATCGGCACAAGAGGCGAAAAAAGCGGTATCGATACTTTCAATGAAGCCATTGAAAATATCAAGCCGATTATAGAAGTAAAAAGCCGTCGTGTTGGTGGGGCTACATACCAAGTTCCAGTAGAAGTACGCCCGGTACGTCAACTTTCACTAGCTATCAGATGGTTAGTTGATGCAGCTCGTAAAAGAAACGAGAGAACAATGGCTGAGAGATTAGCTAACGAATTGATGGATGCAGCAACTGATAAAGGTTCAGCATTCAAGAAAAAAGAAGATACTTATAAAATGGCAGAAGCAAATAAAGCATTTGCTCATTACCGTTGGTAATCTGTAAGTAATTATGTTGGACTCTCCCAACCTTAAGGGGTTGGGAATCCTCAAATGACCTCTTTTACAAGTAGAGATTCTCTATTTATAAAAGAGGTCCAACTCTATAAATCAATAACTAAGGCATTGTAAAGATGGCAAGAACACATAAATTAGAAGATGTAAGAAATATCGGTATTGCTGCGCATATCGATGCAGGTAAAACAACAACAACAGAAAGAATTCTTTTCTACACTGGTGTTGAACATAAGATAGGTGAGGTTCATGATGGTGCTGCTACCATGGATTGGATGGAACAAGAGCAGGAGCGTGGTATCACTATTACTTCTGCTGCAACAACTTGTGAGTGGCAAGGAAAACAGATCAATATTATTGATACTCCGGGCCACGTTGACTTCACCATTGAAGTTGAGCGTTCTATGCGTGTACTTGATGGTGCTGTTTCAGTATTCTGTGCTGTTGGTGGGGTACAACCACAATCAGAAACAGTGTGGAGACAAAGAAACCGTTACAAGGTTCCTTCTATTGTTTTTGTTAACAAAATGGACAGAACTGGTGCAGACTTTTATGAAGTTGAGCGTCAGATCCGTGACAGACTCAAAGGTAACCCAATGCCTTTTCAACTACCAATCGGTGCTGAAGAGAACTTTGAAGGTGTTGTTGATCTTGTTAAGATGAAAGAGATCGTGTGGGATGCTGATGCTGCAATGGGTTCTGCATATCACGAGCAAGATATTCGTCCGGAGTTACAAGAGATTGCTGATGAATACAGAGAAAAGATGTTAGAAACACTTTCAGAAGTTGATGGCAATGATGAATTTGCTATGAAATTCTTAGAGGGTGAAGAGATTTCTCAAGAAGAGATCAAAGCAGCTATCAAATCAGCTACAATCGGCATGGCTGTTGTTCCAATGACTCCGGGTACTGCATTTAAAAACAAAGGTGTTCAGACTTTACTTGACGCTGTTGTTGATTACCTGCCATCACCTGTAGAAGCACCACCGATTATGGGAACCATGATGGATAATGAAGAAGTTGAAGTGGCAGTTCCTTCAACTGATGATGGCGCATTTGCTTCATTGGCATTTAAAATTATGACAGACCCGTTTGTTGGTGTACTTACATTTATTCGTGTATACAGAGGTTCATTAGAGTCAGGTTCTTATGTGCACAATACAACAAAAGATAAAAAAGAGCGTATTGGTCGTATCTTGAAAATGCATGCTATCAAGCGTGAAGAGATCAAAGAGATTTACGCTGGTGAAATCGGTGCGGTTGTTGGTCTTAAATCAACAACAACAGGGGATACTTTATGTGATCCTGAAGAAAAAGTTGTATTAGAGCGTATGGACTTCCCGGAGCCGGTTATCTCTGTTGCAGTTGAGCCAAAAACAAAAGCCGATCAAGAGAAAATGGGTATTGCTTTAGGTAAACTGGCAGCTGAAGATCCGTCTTTTAGAGTACATACTGATGAAGAAACAGGTCAGACTATTATCTCCGGTATGGGTGAGTTACACCTAGAGATTCTTGTTGATAGAATGAAGCGTGAGTTTAAGGTTGAAGCAGAAGTTGGTGCTCCACAGGTTTCATACCGTGAGTCTATCAAAAAAGAGGTTGAGCAAGAGTACAAATATGCTAAACAATCTGGTGGTCGTGGTCAGTTCGGTCATGTTTATTTACGCGTTAAGCCGGGTGAAGCAGATACAGGTTTTGTTTTCAACAATGAGATCAAAGGTGGAGCTATTCCACGTGAGTATATCCCTGCAGTTGAGAAGGGCTGTGAAGAAGCTATGCAAAACGGTGTTCTTGCAGGTTATCCTATGGAAGATGTTGAAGTTACACTTTATGATGGTTCTTACCATGATGTCGATTCAAATGAGATGGCATTTAAACTTGCTGCATCAATGGGATTTAAAGAAGCTTGTCGTAAAGCGAGTCCTTCGATCTTAGAGCCAATAATGAAGGTTGAAGTTGAAGTTCCTGAAGACTTTATGGGTGATGTTATCGGTGACCTTAACCGTCGTCGTGGACAGGTAAATAACATGGGTGACCGTTCAGGTAACAAAATTGTTGATGCATTTGTTCCACTTGCTGAGATGTTTGGTTATTCAACTGATTTACGTTCTGCAACGCAAGGACGTGCTACATACTCAATGGAATTTGATCACTATGAAGAGGTTCCAAAAAATGTTTCTGAAGAGATACAGAAAAAACGTAACGGCTAATCTGATGCCATCTATGCACTTCCAGCCCGGAAGTGCATAACACTCCTTTCCAATTACATTATTTCCATCATAGAAAAATTATATTATTTATAATCTGATATAATTACAAAAACAAAACAATAGGTGATACTATGAAAAAACTACTCATTTTATTTATTTTTTCAACACTTCTTTTAGCACAAAATCCACTAGCCTATTCAGCATTGGGGGATGTGATATATGACAATGCAAAGGGGATTGAAAAACTACAAAACATAAAACTTTTTGAGGTCTTTCAACCAAAAATACAAAAGTATCTTTTGGATGTATCACAAACAAAAAAATATGGTTTTGCCCTAGATAACAGTGAGAAGGGCAGCACAAAAAAAAAGTATCTAAATAAATTACGTGAACTTTCAAAAACAAATGATTTTTTTCTCCGCAGTGCCAGAAACAGTTATGACTCTGCAATACAAACTAATGATTCTCAATTGTTTTCACAATTGCTCAATACGGGACTCATCGATATAAAAAGTAATATTGTGCAGATTAAAACGTACTATGAACAACATAGTGATGAGATAAATGCCACCGAGTATGTAAAAAACTTTTTCGATGAAGATGCAAGAATAAAACAACAAGAGCAAAGATTACACAAGCCGAGTTTAAGCAAAGAGCAGATTGAAGAGGAACGAATCAAAAGAATCAGAGCCAATGACAGGGCAAAACGGGAAGCTTTGAAAAAAACTCTTGATGAAGAGGCGATAAGAAAAAAAATCCAGATTAGAGAAGAGCAAAAAAAAGAACTACTTTACTAAAACTCCTTATTCCCAAATATACTCTTCATACATTCCAGGTCTGCCTTGGAGTGTTTTGAAAGGTTTGTATTGGGATTTATACGCCAAAGAGGGACAATCTTTTACATAATACCCCAGATATATCCATTTTTTAAAACTTTCCTGTGCAAACTTAATTTGAAAATACAATGACAGCTTTCCCAAAGAGTAGTGCGCATAATCGGGATCATAATAAAAATAGATAGAAGAGACACCATCTTCTAATATATCGATCAGATCTACCGCTATGAGTTTCTCTTTGTCATAGTAAAGGATCTCATAGCCAAAATCGTTATGTCCACTTACAAATGAGGCATAATAACTTTGTGCAGAGGTGGGATTGTACTCCCAGTCTTTTTTCTCTTTCATAAAAAGATGGTACTTCTCAAACAGATCAAGGTGTGCCTGAGTTACGGTAGGTGTTTGTATGAAGCTTTTGATATGAGAAGCCTTTCTCATAGTGCGTCTCATAGACTTTGTAAATACAAAATTCTCTACATCAATTTTAATACTCTTGCACTCATCACATTCAGAACATATAGGTCTAAAGTACATTTTTCCAAATCTTCTGTA
>JALUKO010000003.1 GCA_027056525.1 Helicobacteraceae bacterium
CTCATACCCATGCTCATTAACACGGAGCTGACGACCATATCGATGACGAGAAAGGGGAGGTAGAGTAAAAAGCCGATTTCGAATGCTGTTTTGAGTTCGCTGATCATGAAAGCGGGGATGGCGATGGTCAGCGGTACTTCGGTATAGTTTTTGGGATTTTGCAGTTTCCGGATGCGGAAAAAGAGTGCAAGATCTTTCTCTCTGGTGTTTTTGATCATGAAGGATTTAAACGGTGCGACGCCTTTTTCGAATGCTTCTTCATACGATATCTTCTTTTGGGTGTAGGGTTTGACGGCGGTATCGTACGCCTTGGTCGCTACCGGTTCCATGATGAAAAAAGTCAGGATCAACGCCAGCGACACCAGTAGTTGGTTGGGCGGCATTTGCTGGGTTCCGAGTGCCTGTCGCAAAAAGGAGAAAACGACGATCAGCCGTATGAAACTGGTCATGACCAGCAGCAGCGACGGCGCCAGAACCAGCAGGGTTAAAACCAGTAAAACATTCAGGGAACTGACAAGGTCTTTGGGGGTGGAAGGGGCTGATAGGGAGAGGTTGACGGTGGGTACCTGCACGGCGTCCGCACCGAAGAGAAGGGTACCGCCAAGTAGTAACAACAGTACGATATATTTGATCTCTATCCTCCGCTTGCAGCATCGAGAATACTCTTTTTAGCACTCTCTTTGTCATCCTCGTCTTGTGAAAAAAAGTATAACTCAACGCGCCTGTTTTTTTCCTTACCTGCTTCGGTTAGGTTCGATGCGACCGGATCAAATTCAGCTTTTCCGCATGCGGTCAGGAGTTTGGGTTTGACACGGTTTTTGATCAGTACCTTGACCACGGAAATCGCCCTGGCAGCCGAGAGTTCCCAGTTGTCCCGGAAAGGGCTGTGCAGTGGTTTGCTGTCATCGGTATGTCCGATAACATGAATACGCATATTGGCAGGCAGTTTCTGGATAATCAGCGCGATGCGTTTTAAAAAGAGCAGGGCGTCGTCGTCTTCGATTTTGGCGCTGCCTCTTTTGAAAAGCAGTTTTGCCGGCAGGCGTATCATGAAACCGTTCTCCGCCTCTTCGAGTGTCGCTTTGCCTCCCTCTTCGGCTTTGGACATTTCGTTGAGTTCGATGACGGTGCGTTTGAGGGTTTTCATCTTTTGTGCCTGTTCGTCTTCTGCGTCGATCGGGGTGGTCTCCTGTTGCCTTTCGGGAGAGACTTTGACTTTGGTACCGCCTTCCAGGACACTCAGCGCACCGTTGAGAGAAGCTGCGGCTTCCGCCACTTTTTTGGCATCCATCGTCGACATGGACAAAAGCAGTACGAAGAAACATAAAAGTAGAGACATAAGGTCGCCAAATGCCGCCAGCCATCCCGGCAGACATTTGGGACAATCCGGTTCAGGACACTTTTTACCCATTTTTGTTCCTAGTCAAACTGACTCTCGCGCTCGTTAGGCGGGAGGAATGCCAGTAGTTTCGCTTCGAGCGTTCTGGGGTTATCCCCCGCCTGAATAGACATGATCCCTTCGATGATCAGTGTCTTGACAACCATTTCATCGGTATTTCTGAGTCCTAAAATATTTTCGATCGGACTACCGATGATATTTCCTAGCATCGCACCGTACATGGTGGTAAGCAGTGCGACCGCCATTGCCGGACCGATTGCTGCGGGGTCTGCCATATTCAACAGCATGGCGACCAGACCGATCAATGTACCGATCATACCC
>JALUKO010000004.1 GCA_027056525.1 Helicobacteraceae bacterium
AGCTAAGCGTTCGTGATACCGGTATCGGTATCGCCGAAAAAGATCAAAAGGAAATTTTCAAACGTTTTTTCAGAGCAACTTCACACAGCGGCGGTTTTGGACTGGGGTTGTCGATTGTATCGGATATTGCGCAGCGTTATCGTATTGACGTTGATCTTGCATCGGTTGAAGGGAAAGGAACGACGTTTCGGCTGCGTTTTCCCTGACTACACACATTTTCCACACACTTTGAGTATTATACGGATATAAAACTACAAAGGATATTCAGATGAAAAAAAATATGTTATGGACGATCCCCTTACTGCTTACAGTCGGTTTGGGTACCGCGCAGGCGGACGGTATGAAATGCGGCGGGGCAATGGCGGAAAAGAGCAGTATTCAAAACGGATTGCTTCATGAAGTGAAAGAGAAAGATGGGTTTCGCATCGTTTTAGAGAGTCAGAAACCGATGATCGTCGGTAACAACGATATTACGGTAACAGTGATGCAAAACGGTCAAAAGCGTGACAATGTCAAAGTAAAAATCAAGTTTTTTATGCCCGAGATGCCGGGAATGCCTTACATGGAATATAAAACCAAACTCAAAAAAGCGCATGGGGTATATCAGGGCAGTGTCAACCTGTCGATGGGCGGTACGTGGCAGTATATGCTCAAATTTAAAGATGCCGAAGGCAAAGTGCACAGTGTGAGGGGGAGTGTGAATATTTAAGGGACCTTTACGCAGGTTGCTCTGTGGAAATAAACTTTTTGAGGTTGATGGAGATGACAAACTCTGTCCCCTCTTTTTGATCGCTTTGGATTTGCAGGCTGCCGTCTAGCTGTCTGACAAGCTGACTTGCTTTAATAAAATCACGGTTATGGGAAGAGAACGCTTCGGTCAAAGGACTACTGCTTTTGGATGAGCCTCTTCTGATCTTTCTGCGTTCTTCGGGAGAGAGATATTTACCGGAATCTTTGATGGTAAAGGAGAGTGCTGTCTCAAACTTTTTCTGTGCGATATTCTCAATTTGTAAAATGACCTCTTTACGGGCATTTCCTGTTTCCATGGCGGCATCGAGAAAGAGGATGAGTATCTCTCTGATTTTTTCTTCATCTCCGATGCAGATATCGGGTAAAGAGGGATCTATAGCATAGTGAAACGAGATTTGATGTTGTCGTGACAGGGAAATATAGGGTTTGATAACCTCTTTCAAAAGTCGAATAGGTGAAAAGGTACTCTCGTTAGTGACAGGCTCTTCTGTTTTGGGAACGGCTTCTGTGACCACTACAGTCTCTTCCTCGGTTTCGTCATGCGGTGTGTCGTATTTCGGTGCAATATTGGTCAGAGGCATATCTTCCGTATCGGATTCGAGTTCCGGATGACGCAACGCAAATGATTGCGTCTCTATTTGTTCATGCTGCTTTTGGGCAATACGCCGCTGATTTTCCGAAAAGTGTTTGATTTGGATATCGGGGTTTTTGTCTGTCAGTTTTTGTTGTGCCGCACCAGGTGTTTTCAAATAGCGTCTGATCAGGAAGATGAGTATTATCAGTGACGCAAAAGCCATGACAAGATTAACATAGAGTGTTACCGGGATGATCGCTTTAAAATCGAGTGATTTAAGATAGTCAAACAGCGTCTGTTCCGTTTCTGTAACAAAATTTGCATTTTGTTGCATCTGCTGCATCCAGGTCGTGGTATCGACCATATAGTTTCCGCTGCCGATTCCCTTCAAT
>JALUKO010000005.1 GCA_027056525.1 Helicobacteraceae bacterium
CTATTTTGCAAGAGATGGGTTTTTGGAACAAAAAATCAATAAGTTTTATTGGGAACATTTATCTCAGACAATTGAATCTTGGGAAAAGGCTGAAACAAAATACCAAGATGATATAGAAAAAATACTTTCTAGACATACGTTGTCCTGTCTTAATGAAGAGTTGTATGTGGACGGGAATGTAGGTAGTTTCGACAAGTATCATCCAGGTGAGATGTATATAATACCTCCAATAAAACAGCATTATCACACCGGAGATATTATTGAAAAGGATGGAGAAAAGTTTATTATTTTAAATCCAGCTTGTGATATTGTTAATGGTGTAAATTTAGATTATTACATATTAGTTAAAATTGTTTGTTTTACAACTTTAACATCTTTAGTGGATAAAATTAAAACAGACAAGCCATATGATTATTTTTATGAGAGCTTGAATAAGAAAGGCAAATCTTGTTACGATGATTGCAAGTCAAATAAAAAAGACCGCTTTCATTACCTCCCGGAATTTGACAAAATGTCCAATAGTATAATTGATTTTCAAAATATAAGAATGATTCCAAAGGATGGTGTATTATCTTTTGAACGTACTGCAAGCATCTCTTCTCCTTTTTTAAAGGATATAATAGCTAGATTTTCAGCTTATTATGCACGACAGGGACAGCCTAATTTTTTATAGAGAAATATAATGACCCGCTCAGAAAATATGAAGCGAATAAAATCCAAAGATACTTCAATTGAGATAATACTGAGAAAAGCTCTTTGGAAAAAAGGCTACAGATACAGAAAAAACTGTAAGGATGTAATCGGAAAACCTGATCTGTGCTTTAAAGGCAAAAAACTTTCTGTTTTCTGTGATAGTGAGTTTTGGCATGGGAAGTATCTTATGGAAGGTAAATATATTCCGAAGACAAACAGAAAATTTTGGATAGAAAAGCTGGAGAAAAATATTGAACGAGACAAAACTGTTAATATGAAACTGAAAGAAAATGGCTGGACTGTTCTCAGGTTTTGGGAATCAGATATTCGAAAAAACACTGATAAATGTGTTGAAATATTTGAGCAAACATACAATCAGTTATAGCGAGATATAGCTTACAAAATTTCTTTTATTTTCTTTGCAATCTGTTCAGCCATTTTTGGAGGAACAGCGTTCCCAATTTGTCTAAATTGTGAGCTTCTGGGTCCTTCAAAATAAAAATCATCTGGAAAGGACTGGAGTCTGGCAGCTTCACGTACAGAAAGTGATCGTAATTGCTTAATATCCGGATGGATGTAGTAATGCCCGTCCATCGCCATATGTGCCAGAATTGTATGTGAAGCTTTCTGATCAGCTTTTATAACATTAAAACGGTTTGTAAAAGAGGTTTTATTTTTGTGCGTACACAGTTCAGGTCTTCTTTGAGCCAGTTCTTTGTAACACAGCCTTTTTTTATCTTTATTCCAGGCGTTAATAGCTTCTTTGTAAATTTCCAGATCCCGTTCATTATGTATTCTGGTTTCATGTTGGGTTAAAATATTAAACTTTTCATCCCTGATATTTGCTTCTATCAGATATGAACTGGGCTTGCTTTTATATAAACCTTTTCCTTCTATCACATTGTCAGGTTTCGTTTTTGGAAGATCTTCCAGTGCGTCTTTTACAAGATATTTGTTTTCAATTTTTTCAAATTCCGGATATTTGTAATATTTTTGTCTTTTATTCTTTTTCCAG
>JALUKO010000006.1:0-753 GCA_027056525.1 Helicobacteraceae bacterium
TATAAATCTGATTATTTTATGAAGTTAGTAAAGAATATAGAAAAGTTAAATGCGGATTGTGTAGGTGGTATATTGATTACGGATGTTAAAAATAAAAATAAAAAATCTTCTTCTATTAAAGATGTTTTGATGAATAAATTTGGTGTAGGTAATGCTAGTTTTAGAATAGGAAGTAATGAAATTAAAGCAGTTGATACTGTAGCTTTTGGATGCTATAGGCGAAGTACATTCGAAAAATATGGTCTATTTAATGAAAAACTTATACGAAACCAAGATATAGAATTCAACAAGCGTATAGTAAATGGTGGAGGTAAAATTTATCTTATTCCAGAAGTGGAATGTACCTATTATGCAAGAGAAAACTTTGCAGCTTTGGCAAAAAATAATTATGCTAATGGATTTTGGAATATTTTAACTGCATACTATACAAAAACCCTAAACTCATTGAGTTTACGACATTTTATTCCCTTACTATTCGTTTTATCTTTGATTATACCTTTTATTTTCTCTTTAATTTCCTCTCAAATACTATGGCTATCCGTGCTCTCATTAGTAAGTTATCTCTCTTTGGTTATAATCATAAGCTTTAGACTGAAAAATAGTTCAAATTGTGTCATATATCTCATACTAAGTTTCTTAACTCTGCATCTATCTTATGGGTTCGGTTCACTAATGGGTATTTTTTCTGTGCTTAAAAAATAATAAAAGGTAAAAAGTGAGTCAAAATAAATTTTCTTCAAATGAAGTAACAAC
>JALUKO010000006.1:763-1698 GCA_027056525.1 Helicobacteraceae bacterium
GGGCAAATGCTTGGACTTATGCTTTTAGCATATATCTTTTCTTTTACTATTCGAATGATTTGGGTATATCAATTTCAAGACAATCCAAATTTCCTTTGGAATAATCAACTTATGATTAACACGAATGATGGATATTTCTTTGCTTCAGGCGTACAACAAGAGCTTTTTGGCTTACACCAATCAAACCCTAGGGTATTTGGTGTGTGGGATTATGGAGTTGTCTTTTTTACAACACTGTTTGTCAAAATCACACCTTTTTCACTTGAAACCATTATCCTTTATATGCCAGCTGTCGTCTCAAGCTTAGTTGTTGTCCCGATTATATTAATCGCAAGATTATATGGTCAATCATTATGGGGCTTCTTTGCTGCATTGTTTGGATCTATCGCATGGAGTTATTATAATCGCACCATGATAGGATATTATGATACTGATATGTTCTCAGCCATGGCACCTATGTTTATTTTATTTTTTTTGATGAAAAGCACTATCAACTTTAATTTAAAGTCTGCATTGTATGCCGCATTAGCGATATCTATTTACCCATTTTTATATGATGCAGGATTGACTATTGTTTATGCAATGGGAATTATGTATGCACTTTATATGATATTTTACCATCGTAAGGACAACACAACGTACCTTTCTCTCATCCTCATTTTTGTTTCACTCTTACCTTTTCCTTTGGTGTCACCTTTTGAGTATGTTATTAAAGTAATAGTTTTGATAGGATTATATTTTGTCTTGAATAAAACAAGTTTAGAGCAAAAAACTTGGATGATTATAACGGGGGTGCTTTTTCTAGCTTTCTTGTTCTTTGGGAATGTTTTTGGACTTGTTTTTTCTAAGTTGACGGGCTACCTTGCTACGGGGACAAAGGATGAAGGGTTACATTTTTATTCGGTTGCACAAACTGTACGTGAAGCGGGACATAT
>JALUKO010000007.1 GCA_027056525.1 Helicobacteraceae bacterium
TAATGGTATGTGTTAAAAGTGTTGTGGCACCACCATAAATTTTCTTTGCAACGATGATGTTATCACCAACTTCTGCTAAGTTTGCTACAGCATTAAAGATCGCTGCTTGACCACTCGATGTTGCTATGGCTGCCGCACCACCCTTTTCAACTGCTGCTATTCTACTCTCAAGTACTTCTGTTGTCGGGTTGTTCAGTCTTGTATAGATCGGTCCCAACTCTTTTAAAGCAAAAAGATTTGCCGCTTTTTCCGCTGTTTTAAAGTCATAAGCAGTCGTTTGGTATAAAGGAACTGCCATTGTTCCAAAACCCTCCTGATTATACCCATGATGAAGTGCTAATGTTTCTTGATTCAATTTCGTTCCTTTATTTTTATTTCCAAAAGTATAGTAGAAAAATATTTAATAGTCAAGTAATCTTATCAAGATACTTATTTTATCTCTATAAGATTACTCAACTTCTTTAATACAAAACATATATTAGACAAATAAATAAACATATGATACAATCCAAAATTCAAATAAACTCTATACAATCAGGAGAGTAAATGGAAGCAAAAGCAATAGTAACAGATGAGTATTTAGATCACAATGAGATTCAAGAACATCTCAAAAATGTTGAGTATATTATCATGGCGGCACCGGCTCCCTCTCAGTTCAAAGAGACACCTATCCACTTCACTTTGTTTTTACATACTCAACAAACACTGCCAAAAGAGATCCAAGATGCAGTGTTTGAGAAGTTCTTAAAAGAAAACAGTATTAAAAACCCTACACAGATAATGGCAAAACTGATGCCTGTCGGGTTTGGTAAAAGTCAACAAGAGACTCCCATGCCTTTACTTCTTGTAAAAAAAGAAGATCAATTTAGCATCCCCTCCGCTCCTATGTTTGTGTTTGATTTTTTAGCAGACTCAGATAACTTCTTTGAGGCAAAGACACATGCACTCACAGGATGGACCTACTCATATGATCAAGATTGATACAGAGCTTCTATCTCTTCAACAGTTTTAGCGATCCCCTTTGAAAGGTTTTCACACCCTTTTGAAGTTACAAGTATGTTGTCTTCTATTCTGATGCCTGTGCCCCTGTATTTTTTAGGAGTATCTTTATCATTTTCATCGATGTAAATACCGGGTTCAATAGTTAGAACCATCCCTTTGTTGAAAACAATCTCTTTGCCGTTTTCTTTTTTATACGGTGCTTCATCATGCACATCTATGCCCATCCAATGCCCTATGCCATGAGGATAGTACTTTTTATGCTTTTGTTTTTTCAGAAGTTTTTTGCACTTTCCTTGCAATATGCCAAGTTTGATCAGCCCCTCACATAAGAGTTTTTCAGATTCTTTATGAAGCTCGCTTCTTTTGACACCGGGTTTAATCATGCTGATAATTTTAAGTTGCACTTCTAACACCATATTGTAAAGCTTCTTCTGTGATGATGAAAACTTTCCACTCACAGGGATGGTTCTTGTTATGTCACTTGCGTAGTATTTATACTCACACCCCGCATCAATAAGAATAAGCTCTCCCTCTTTGAGAAGCTTGTCATTACTTACATAATGAAGTGTATTTGCAGCATTACCACCCGCAACAATGGATGTGTAAGCATCACTGTATGCACCGTTTTTTGTAAAAGTGTACTCTAGTTCTGCTTGAAGTTCATACTCATACATCTGATGTTTATTG
>JALUKO010000008.1 GCA_027056525.1 Helicobacteraceae bacterium
TACCATCTGTTACGTCTTGTACTTTGAATTTTCAATCTTCGAATCTTTGAAACATTGAGCCAGTGCGCATACAAAGAGCGTTTGAGTGTTACTTTCTCACTATTTTCTAAAGTTTTTACATTGAGCTTTGCATTGGAAATATCAATAACATAGCTCCACTCTTTTGAGTTGTTTCGCTCTATGTCAATGATGTCACAAGCACTTTTTTGTAATTGCTTTTGTAAAACCAGAGGATCAGTTGCATACTCTGACGTGAGATTAATACTCCATGTAAACTCGGAAGAGTCAAGCGTTGAAGCGGTTGTCACATAACGGTAATAGCCAATATTTCGAAGTGTATCACTCATAATTTTGACAAAAAATATTGGTGAACCACTCGTCTTGAAATTGAGTCGAAACTCTTGAGGTTTTTTAAAAAAAAGCCTTAAAAGACCATTCTCTTTGAGTGTTTGAACAACTTTTACAGCATCAACTCTGTCGTTTTCATAAAAAGCTGATTTTGGATCAAAGATAACATTGATAAAGCCCTTGTTGTCTTCGTAAGTTTGTTCATTTAAAAAGCTTTTGATTTTTGTTGTCAGAGGATCTTCTTGAACACTCACCTCTCCTAAGGCCGCTTCATCTTGCGCAAGGGCAAAACTACTGAGCAGAAGGAGCGAAAGTAAAAATTTTACCATCTATTACCTCTGTTTAACTTCTTAAAATCATTAATGGAGATCTTTGTAATGTTCCCATCTTGGTAGTGGAGTCTCAGTGTGTTTTTTGAACTAAATTTCTCTTTTTTCCCATCGACAACAACATCAATATAGCCATGCCCAAAGTAAAGCAGCCACTCTTTTGCAGGGTCAAGTTCAAATACGCCCTCAAAAGTCTTTTGATATTTTTGGTCTGTATCCACATCTACATACCCCAGCCACACTTTTGTTCTTGCTATGATTTTTAAGCTATGCGGAACTGCTTTTGGCTCTTTTACTTTTTTAGGTAATGCTAAAGAAGTATTTGTATCAACTAATACAACAGACACATTTTCATCACTGCTATTGTTTTCACTGCCATTGACATCAGCAGCAATGCTTTTCTGAACATTTTGGATGATTTTATTCTCTTTTGTTGCACTCTTGAGAGTCTTATTTGTTGATTGCATAGTATAAAAAATAGCAGCAATTAAAAGTACAATGGCAACAATGATATAAACAACAGTAAGATTTTTCTTTTTTGAAGAAGATTTAAAAATAGTATCATCTGTTATCGCTTCATCTGAAGCATTTTTTTCATCAAAATAGCCGACCCCACGTGCACGAACAGCACTCAAATCTTCTCCATATTCACGTTCTAAGATAGAGATGAAACCTGTAAACTGCATCTTACTCAGTCCATCAAAGTTCTCATGTAAAATAGCCTGCACATGCTCAATCCGGATGTGCGTATCTTCATAAATCTTCTGCGCGCCAATATCTTTTAGTCTCTCTAAAGTTTCACTCATATCTCATCCTATCCATCAAAATTGCACCTGCCACACTGACATTGAGCGAGTCAAAATCATGTGTCATTTGTATCCTTACAATCTTATCTAACTTCGAACTCACCCGTGATGTCAGTCCTTCACCTTCATTACCTAAAACAAGCACTCTTTTTTTCACTATCTCTGCATTGCGGATATCTTCACCGCCCATATCTGCGCCGT
>JALUKO010000009.1 GCA_027056525.1 Helicobacteraceae bacterium
GAAAATCCAAAATAGGAGAACCTTTTATAGGTGATAGTAATGTATCTTCTTTAGATAAAAAAGATGCTGCAAATCCACTTGATGATTTAAGTATGTTAGGTGGTCTAGGTGGATTTGGAGGCAAAAACTCAAAGTTTCCTAAAGGTATGATGAAAAATTTAGGGAAAGTTGGTGGGTTTATGAAAGGCTTTGCAGGTAAAGTTGCTCTTCCTTTAACTCTAGCATTTGCAGCCTATGATGCTTTTAAAGGATTTGAAAAGGCAAACGAAACCTTCGGGTTAAAAGAAGGACAAGAAGCTACATTTGCTCAAAAAGCAGCGTCTGCCTTTGGGGAAGTTTTAAATACAATATCTTTCGGTCTTATTGAAAATACAAAAGAGACAGGTGAAACTATTATGAATCTTGTAAAAGATTGGACTCCTGCTGGTTTGGTTGCAAAAGGTATTAGTTGGGCTACTACTGATGAAGATAGTGGTAAAGTTATTGATAAATTAGAGAAACAGAAAGCGGTAGAAACTTCTATTATAGGTGACTCAGAAATACGTGATTGGAAAGCAATAGAAAATTTAAGTCCAAAAGAATTAGAGGCATTGATTAGATATAATGATTGGTCTGATAAAGATATGGAAAAATTAAAAAATATTCAAAAACAGAAATCTTCTAAAGGGGTATTTGGAAATTTACAAAGTACCCCTCTTCCTGAAAAGGAAACAAGTAGTAGCGATGATGAAAATATTGACCCATATGTAAAAGCCACTATGAAGAGACAGAAAAAGAGAGAAGCTAGAAGTACTAAAGCAATATTAAAAAGAGAGCAAACGGACTCTGGAGCTGTAGCATTATCATCTACTACTTCTAATGATACCTTTGATAATTTACCAAAAACCCCTTTAAAAGATGGAGCTAAACAATTGAATAAATTAAATGAGGAACAACAGACCGTTCGTTCTCAGCCAGATATTAATAGCGGAAGTTCCACTATAAGTACCATTAATAGTAATGCTAACAACGACAACAACCAACCAAAGAAGATAGATAGAATAACATTAGAAGATGATAATATTGTCACTGTATTGAATCAAAAAGGACTAGGACTATAAAATGAAATATTTATTTCCAAACGAGGTAACCAAATTACCATCATATATAACATTTATAAACAAAAAATTTAGTGGATATGATACGGATGCTTTAAAAAGAGCTGACCAAAACTTTTTCAAAACATCCACTGATTATGCTATTGCATTACCAGTACCGGATAATCTAACCGATACTTCCGCTGCAAGTTGGACTGACCAAAATGATAGGTCTGTTACAGGAAGTGTTCAACAAGCAATAACCGATAAATCCGCAACTGCTAAAAGAGCGGCAGAGTTTGCTACATTCAAAACAGGTAGAGCACTAGAAAAACATTCAGCTTTAATCTTTGATGGAATGAATGTAAAAACCTATTCTTTTAGCTGGGAATTAATTCCTGAAAATTCAAGCGAAGCTCAAAATATAGAAAGTATGATATATGAATTCGAAAAAGCTCAATTACCTACTATAGATGGGGATTATTTAAGATTTCCTGATATATTTAAAATAAAAATAAAAGGATTCGAAAGAATGAAGTTTCTTCCTTGTGTATTAAATAGTGTATCAGTTAATTATAGCCCAAATGGAGCATTTACATCTATGATGG
>JALUKO010000010.1 GCA_027056525.1 Helicobacteraceae bacterium
CCACCCCATTCACCTGCAGCGTTTGCTTTTGAGTAACCAAGTACATCTTTTTGGGAAGTAAACACAATAGGTTTTGCTTGTGTACCCACAGCATTAAGCTTGGCTCCCGGCTCAACAACCATAAAGGATTGTGGAGTACAGCCGGCAATTGTTGTACCGGCAGGGATTGTAAGGATTGCATTGTTAGAAACATTTACTTTCCCATTCATACCATAAATTTTTGTTGCATCTAAAGTTGTATCAGTGCTAATATTTGATGGAAGTAGTTCAAAACTCGCATCGCATGTAGCGGTAGTAGGAGTAGTAGTGCTAGAAGAACTACTGCCACCACCACATCCTGTAAATGTGAGTGCTGCAACTGCAACAAAACTTAGTGTAATCGTTTGTATAGATGTCATTATGAAATCTCCATGTTAATTTTGCGGAAGTTTAAAGTAAGTTCATTACGAAATCGTTTCCCTTTAATAACAAGTTGGTTACAAAGATAGAAATCTTAAAACTACATTATGTAAAATGATTATGAAAGATTTTAATACACCATTATCTTTGATGTTATACAATTCGCCTATATGTTACATTTTCAAAAGATTGTTTTATCGGTTTTACTGTTTTCATTTTCTCTTACGATAGTACATGATTACGCTTTTGTTGATACGTACTCTTACACTAAATACAATGAAGAGGTGTACTGTGTTGATAATAAAACAATGCATATCTCTAAAGATGAAGTAAAATGTCAGGTGCATGACGGCTTTCATATCTTGATGGAGGTCTCCCTGATCCATAAGAGAGAAAGTGTTTTGGTGACCTCTGATGGTAAACCTTTTTATATACAAGAAAATTTAACATCCCATATACAAACAGTACTGCAACGACCCCCTTCCATCGCATAAACTTCCAAAACCAATTTAACTAGAAACAAATTTTTATTTACAAAGGAAGAGATATGAGATATATCTTTTTATTCTTAGTGCCTGTTTTAGCTATGGCAGAAGATATAAACACATTATACGAACGAATTGCACAAAGCAATATCTACAAAAGCAAAAGTGAAGCACTCAGTGCAACGATGCAAAGCAAAAAGTCATCATTATATAGTGATGGCTGGAACTTGGGTGCTACAGTTGGGTACGCAAAGGGTAGAGATGCTGCTACGAGTTCAGCAACAGAGTTTGAGCTTTCTCTTAACAAAGAGTTTAACTTATATAGTTCAAATATAGATACTTTGATCAAAGATACAACTATGTATATTGAAAATGAAAAAAAAATACAAGAGAACAGACTCAAAGTAAGGCTGTGGCAACTTTATGGTAATTATTGTATTACGATGCAGGCTCTTCAGGCAAAAGGTGAGCTGGCTTCCATCTATGACACCATCAGTGCACATATAGATAAGGGTGTGCAATACGGTGAGTTTGACGCGAGTAAAGCGATCATGGCAAAACTTGCACTGGAAAACTTGAATCTGCAAATATCCAAGCTTGAGAACTCCGTACAAAACTATGAGGTTCAGATAAAAACACTGGTTCCTTTTGATGGGCAATTTGAGTGTAAGCATCTCAAACCTGATATCTACAGACTCTTTAACCCTGAGTATTCAGCGTTGCAAGGGGCATTAGAAAAAAAAATAGAGATATCAAAAGAGGCATTGACTCTTGCCAATACCACACTTAAAAAGATCAATGTGGGTGCATCTTATGCAAATGAGGTTGATACAGACAAGTATATGCTTCATATCTCTTTGCCTTTAGCGTACGGAGAAAAAAATCAAGCTGCCAGAGCTTCGGCAATGCACTCCTTAAACGCTTCAAACTATGAACTAGAGACCTTTAGAAATAACTATATTCATGAAAGCAGTGCCATGGAGAACCGTTTGGAGATCTATACAAAGTACTTAAAAACGAGTGACAAGCTTATTCGGGATTCTTCAAACACTTTGATCAAACAGAGCAACATGAGGTTTCGTGCAGGAGAAGAGAGCCTTATCTCGATGCTCAAAGCGACAGAAACCAAACTACAAATGATAGAGACCATTTTAGAGTTAAAAATAGACAGACACAATGCAGTAGCAAAATATATGTATGACTACGCAATAGATCCAAAAGGAGTATCCAAATGATAAAGAAAATAATTTTAGCAACTCTTGTGAGTTTAGCACCCCTTGTTGCCAAAGAGCTTATAGTAACAGGCCAAAACAATATGGTCAAAACCCAGCTTCCAGAAGAAACAAACAGTGTGTATCTTGGAAGTTTTTTGGCACAGGGGCATGTCGCTGCAAAAGATATATATAGGATTGATGCTCCGGTTGAGGGTGTGATCGAGAGACTCAATGTCAATATATATGAGCCCATTACAAAAGGAAAACTGCTTGCCATTATCAAAAGCCCAAAAATGCTTGAACTTGAATCTACCTATATCAATATCTTGATAGAGCAAGAGTACAATGCAAATGAAGTGGCACGGCTTAAACCTCTCTATGAAGCGACGGTGGTACCAAAGAAACAATATCTGAGAGCTTTAAACACCTTGGCAAAATTTCAAACACAAAGCGAATTTTATTACCATCTTTTACAACAGTGGGGATTGAGTAAGGATCAGGTTGAAAAGATCAAAACAACAAAAAAACCTGCTCCGGATATAAAGGTCTATGCCCCTACAAGCGGTAGTATCAATGATTTGAATATCTTCCCAAAAATGTATGTACAACGTGGTGAGCATATGATGACCATTCTTGATGACAACGACGCACACTTGGTGGTGGCTTTGCCGATGGGCTTGGCAAAACGCCTGAAACTCAAGCAAAAACTTTATGTTGGTGACACACCTGTGATCGTTGAATCGATCGCCGCAGAGATAGACTCCCGTACCCAAACTGTTGCTATCCATTTACTCCCTGAAAAATCTATGCACATTATGTTAAATGAGAAAAAAAATATAAAACTTTACTTGCCTCAACATGCACACAGACTTCCATCGTCTGCCATCATTGAGTACAATGATTCACAAGCAGTTTTTGTAAAAGTTTCTACAGGCTACAAGTTGGTAGAGGTGAGTGTTCTTGGCAGGAACAATGATAGTGTTTATGTGATCTCAAATGGATTAAATGCTAAAGATGCGGTTGCAGTAAGTGGTGTTATCTCCTTAAAAGGCGCATTACAAGGTCAAAGTGATGATTGATAAACTTATTGGATTTGCACTTTCACAGCGTATATTTGCCATCATTATAGCGGTGGCGATTGTTGCAGGTGGATTGATTTCATATTCTAAGCTTACCATCGATGCGTTCCCTGATGTTTCAACGACGCAGGTAAAGATCATCATCAAAGCTCCCGGGATGACCCCTACAGAAGTAGAACAGCAAATTACGATCCCTATTGAGCTTGAGATGCAAGGTATTCCGCACCAAGACATTGTTCGCTCCATCTCTAAGTACGCCCTTGCGGATATTACGATCGATTTTGAAGAGGGTACCGATCTTTATTGGGCGAGAGACAGGGTGTATCAACGTTTTAACAACATTAAAGCCGATCTTCCAAGCTCTATAACGGGTGGCATCGCTCCTGTTACGACCCCTCTTGGTGAGATTTTGATGTTTACGATCGATTCTCCAACACTCTCTTTAATGGAAAAAAGAACGCTTTTGGACTGGGTGATACGACCGGCTTTAAGAAACATAGAGGGTGTGGCAGATGTAAATGCCTTAGGTGGAGAGGTGAAAACCTTCAATATTAAGCCTAATTTTGCGAGAATGGCATCTTTGGGTATTACCCTTGATGACCTTCAAAGTAAAATAGCAAAAAACAATGCAAATTTTGGAGCAGGTAGAATAGAGCGTGGTGATGAGGCACTTTTAGTTCGTCTTCCCGGGCGTATGAAAGGTAATGCAGATATCGAAAACCTTGTTGTAAAAGTGCAAAGTAACGGGGCAATTATTCGCCTTAGAGATGTTGCCTCTGTCTCAAGTGCTGCTTTGACACGCTATGGATATGTTACCAAGGATGCACAAGGTGAGGCAGTAGAAGGTTTGGTTCTTGGACTCAAAGGCGCTGATGCTTCAAGGGTTACTTCTGCAGTGAAAGAGAAACTTCTGGAACTTGAAAAAACATTTCCTGAGGGTACAAAACTCAATATTTTTTATGATAGAAGTGATCTTGTAGGAAAAGCCGTCAGTATGGTGCAAAAAGCACTTTTAGAAGCTGTGATCCTTGTACTTATCATCTTACTTCTGTTTTTAGGAAGTTTTGTTTCAGCTATTACGGTGGCTCTTATTTTGCCATTGGCGATACTCAGTGCTTTTGTTTTGATGTATTACTTTAACATAAGTGTGAACCTTATGAGTTTGGGTGGTATAGCTATAGCGATAGGGATGATTATAGATTCGGGGGTGGTAATGATTGAAAATATCATCGCAAGACTTGCAGAAACAAAGTCCAAAAACATCTCTCGAGTTCAGATCATCTACAATGCAGCACGAGAGGTAAGTACACCGGTTATTTCGGGGGTCTTTATCATTATCATCGTCTTTACGCCACTGCTTATGCTGCAAGGGCTTGGCGGTAAGCTGTTTGCTCCGGTTGCCTTGAGTATTGTTTTTACTTTGGCGGCTTCTATATTGCTGGCACTTTTTATCCTTCCAACGGTTGCATCATTTCTCATGAAAAAACCTCGCCATGAAGATACTTTTTTAATGAAGTTTCTTCTTAAAGGGTATGAGCCTATGCTTAAGAAAGCTTTTAAAGTTGAGTATGGCATCTATGCTCTTTTGCTTGTTTTGCTTGGTGGGACATTTTATGCCTTTGGTAATATAGGTAAAACTTTTATGCCGACTATGGATGAGGGAAATATAGTTATTGGTGTAGAAGCACCGCCTTCGATCAATATAGCGGCGGGTATAGCACTCAATACAGAAGTACAAAAAAGACTTATGCAAGAGGTTCCTGAGATTAAGTCTATTATTGCAAGAACCGGTTCTGATGAGATAGGACTTGATCCTATGGGGCTGAACGATACCGATACATTCTTGGTTTTCAAACCAAAAGAACAGTGGAGAAAACAAGATACTCAATGGCTTAAAGATGAGATGAGAAAAGTGCTGGAGGATATTCAGGGAATAGAGTACAGTTTCACCCAACCTATTGAGATGAGAACTTCAGAGATGCTTACAGGTGCAAGGGGTGATGTGGTAATCAAGATATTTGGTGAGGAGATTGAGAAGCTCAATGAACTTGGTATCGCCATAAAAAATATTACCCAAAAGACGCAAGGTTCACAAGATGTTTACATGCGTCAAAATGAGGGTGTGGCATATCAGGAACTAAGATTTAATGAAGAAAAACTTGGAAATTACGGGCTTGATAAGAGTGATGTGGCACATCTTCTCAAAGCTGCTGTGAGCGGTGTTGAGACGGGTACCATCTACAAAGGGATGAAACAGTTTCCCATTATCATCCGTGGTGATTACCTGAGAAAAAATCTTGATGAACTCTATCTGGTAGGTGCAAACGGTGAGGCAGTTGCTTTGAGTGAAGTTGTCACTATTATTAGAAGCAGCGGACCGGTCGAGATCAAGCATGAACGCGCACGCCGGTTTGTTTCCATACAGACAAATGTCAGCGGTATCGACCTTGTTACTTTTGTGGAAGATCTGAAGTCAAATATTGAAACAGGTGTGAAGCTTCCGGCGGGTTACTCTCTATCATATGGGGGAGAGTTTAAAAATCAGCAAGCAACGATGGCAAGACTCTCTGTGGTAGTTCCCATCGCACTTGTGTTGATTTTTATGATTTTGTATATGACATTTAAGTCTGTCGTTCAAAGTATCATCATCTTTACAACTATTCCACTTGCTATGATGGGGGGAATTTTTGGGCTGTATGCAACTGAAAGTTATCTTTCTGTTCCGGCTTCTGTTGGTTTCATAGCACTCCTTGGTATTGCGGTGCTCAACGGAGTGG
>JALUKO010000011.1 GCA_027056525.1 Helicobacteraceae bacterium
TTCCGAGTACGGTTTGAAGTATAGCCGTTTAACGTTATTGCTGGAACAATGGAGTCAATTTCACCTTTTATTAGCTTTCTTGCTGATAAAGTAAAGGAGCTTTATCTGTCAGATAATGGAAAGTCACCAACAAAAGAAGATGCTAATAATATTGTTTTGGCAAAAGGTATGCCAAGCGAAATTATCTTAATTACAGGGGTTTTAAAGGAATGGATTCCTTATATTGTGATGTCGTTGGAGTCTTTATGGAAGCAAAGTTTTCTGTATAGTGTAGATTCTTTCCCCATGCAGATTCCAAAAGTAGTGTCTTTTGTTCAAGAGAGACCACTTAGGGATACAATATTAAATAAAGGGGTGAGTATTGATCGGTTTCTTACAACTCTAGGTTATGAAAAAGTTTTTTTCTCATCAAAGTCAGGTGAATTTTC
This sequence comes from Helicobacteraceae bacterium, assembly GCA_027056525.1. Taxonomy (GTDB): domain Bacteria; phylum Campylobacterota; class Campylobacteria; order Campylobacterales; family Sulfurimonadaceae; genus Sulfurimonas. The sequence continues at coordinate 429 of JALUKO010000011.1, forward strand.
TACTAAAGGAGATGCTTTATTTATTCAGCCATTTGGATCTAATACTCTATTTAGAATAGATTTGTGGGGAGATTCAGTTGATGAATTATTAATAGTGGATAAAACTTCTGGGAAAGCGTTGAGAAAGATTTCAAGGTTGAATATTTTATCCAAAGAAAATGCCACAAATATATCTGGTATAGATAAATATGAGGTTAATAGATTTGTTATTTTCGAAACGATAGAATCGCGCCAAAAGTATTTGGAAGAAAATAAGTCAAAGCTAGCAGTATTACAAGAACTAAATTCTAGAATTAATTTAAAAACGATAAACCTAAATATGTCAAAGGCAACCTCTTTTAACGAAAATATAAAGGAGATAAGTCATGTTAATAAGATAGGTAAAATAATAAAAGATTTGTTAGATAAGGAATTTAATATTTGGATTATAAGTAAAAATCTGCCAGAAGATTTTATTTTTAACAATCAAATTGACCGTCCAATTGACACAAAAAATATAAATTACATTAGGGATGATTTTTCAGTAGGTGGTATTTTTAACGACTGGAAAATTGCAATTTTGTCTGATAAAGAGCTTCTTGGTGTAGTTAATACTCGACAGCTGGAACCTTTGGATATTATTAAAAATGGATTAGATGATCTGATTTTTAGCCGCATAAAGCTCGGAGATTTTGTTGTTCATGACGTGTATGGAATTGCTAAATTTAATGGCTTGATTAGACGCGTCATTGATAACGTGGATATGGAGTACTTAGAGCTTGAATTTAAAGGGAAGGATAAACTATTTATCCCGTACGATAAGCGATCCCGCGTGATTAAGTATATAGGTGAAAATAATCCTCAGTTATCCAGCTTAACAGATTCTAGGTTTAAAAAGATTAAACAAGGTATAAGAAAAAAAGTTGATGAATATGTTGAAACGTTAGTCCGATCTAACTTAGTGAGGCAAGGTGTGAAACGTAGTCCCATTAAAATTGATCGGCGGAGATTGGAAAGGGTAGCAAGTGGGCTAAATTCTGAGCTTACTATTGATCAAAAGCTTTGCTGGGATCAAATTGAAATGGATTTGAAGCAAAATTCTCCAATGGACCGACTTATAGTAGGAGATGTTGGTTTTGGTAAGACAGAATTGGCTTTAAGGACTTCATTTGCGCATGTTTTAAATGGAAACCAAGTCGTTTTATTGGCCCCTACTTTAGTTTTAGCTCAGCAACATTTTGATCTTTTTGTTAGTAGGTTAGGGG
>JALUKO010000012.1 GCA_027056525.1 Helicobacteraceae bacterium
GATTGGCTTGTCCCAAATACCCTATGGCAGTAGGAAGATTATCATCGCCTCCCTCTTCTAAGGAGTGACATGATGCACAAGAAATCGTTTTATCTTGTGAAAGTAGCGTATCAAAAAAGAGTTTTTTCCCTAAGGCTATTTTTTCTCTGCTCAGTGGATTTTCTATTGTATCCACTACCTTAAGTAAAGAATCATAATCCTTAGGAACAGGTAACATATCGCGAGAGCGTGCTGCTTCTCTTAATGCTTCATCTGTATAGGTTTTGGTACTTTTAGAGGGGAGTAAAAAAGGTAGAGAGATAATGAACATCACCACATAAAAGGTAATGGCTACAGGATGTAATAATCTTTTCATTTTTTGCTCCTTTTTATCCATACTAACTAAAAAACAAAAGCTCTAAATTGATATGCATCAACCTTGACAGATATCAAGCTTTTTTATTTTTCCATTGGCTACACTACTCCATGACAAGTAAAGAATTCCTCCCATACCTCAAATGCGTAGGCACAGGTCCAAAACGCAATCGAGACCTCACTAAAGAAGAGATGAAGACTGTTATGCGTGCTTTTTTAAACAAAGAGGTACTGCCTGAACAGGTGGCTGCTTTTATGTTAGGATGGAGAGTTAAAGGCGAGAGCATAGAAGAGTTTGTAGGCTCACTTGAAGTTTTTGATGAGTTTGTCAAACATGCACCTCTTGCTAACTCCATAGAGTTTGGATACCCCTATGACGGTAAAATCAAAAATCCCTACATTCTACCTCTTACTGCCAAGTACCTACAAGGGTTTGACATTAACCTCTCTTTACATGGAGGACTACTCCAACCAGCCAAAGAAGGCACTACACTCAAAGAGATATGTGATAACACACCTCTAGAGGATAATATCTACTACTATGACAGAAGTGAATACTTCCCAGAACTTTATGCATTTTCTGAGATTAGAGATAGATTGGGATTACGTTCTTCTTTTAACACTATAGAAAAACTCTTGGGCATCACCCAAAGTGACACTGCCATCATCGGTGCTTTTCATAAACCTTTTGTAGACAAATACATCCAACTCTACAAAGACCGATATAAAAAACTCATTATCATCAAAGGCAACGAAGGCACACCTGAAATATTTTCCAAATGTGCGGTAACTATCGTAGAAAATGATGAGATTACAGAGATAAAAGTAGATCCCAAAGCCTATGGCATTGACTATAGAAAATCTACAGAGCGTATCTCACTAGAAAATTCTTTAGCACAACTTCACACCCCTACGGAAGCCTTTATGGAACTAGCGAAATTTAATGCTGCGGTGATTTTGTTTTTGACAAATAAGGTTGAAAGTATTGAAGCAGGGATTTCTGCGATATCTGCTCACCATACAACGGCTCACGCATAAACATTTCACTTTTAGTATCTACAAGAAAAAGTGTGGGGAAAACTGTTGTATAGTACATTTCTATAGGATAAGAGAGATTTCCCTCATAAGTAACCATGACTGCTATCATTGTATCGTTAATAGTATCTATATAGGGGTGGTTCATAAACTGTTGGTGTAAAATATTATTGCACATTTTAGAGTCTTTTTTGACGACCAATACAACCAAAGGTTTATCTTCCTTATGTGCGAGTTGTAGTGCCTTATCATAATCGCCCATCCAGTGCACATGAT
>JALUKO010000013.1 GCA_027056525.1 Helicobacteraceae bacterium
AAACATTACTTCACTGACATTGGATGATGTTTTAGATATGACAGATGAGAGTAACACACTTCGTATAGAGGGTGATGCAACAGATACGCTAAACCTTGACACAACAGCAGATGGTTCGGGCGAATGGACATTGGGAAGCAACATCGTTACTGATTCAGATACAGGTGAAAGCTATCAGGAATATACCGGCATAGATAACGCTGGAAACAACATCACTCTTGAGGTCAATACTCAAATCATTGTTGATGAAAGTTAGTCGTTAAAGTTTCAGAAGTACTTCTTTTGAAGTGCTTCTAAAGAGTTTGAATAATCTCTGATTGGAAGATATAGAGGATTATTAGAAACTTCCTCTTATAAAAGTATTGATGCTATACTTGGTTTCGGAAATTTCATCTGTAAGGTCTGTAAGTGAATTGTCGCTTTTAGAACCGTACGTAATATTCTCTTCACCTTGAAAATAGGTTGCATAAGCACTTAGTCCAAAACTAAAATACTTTAAAAATATATAGCTAGCTTCAATCACTGTGGAACCACCATATTTAAATCCTGTTCCTTGACCATTTCCGTACACTGGATGAGTTGAATCTATACCATAATAATCATAACTTAATCCATAGTAGCCATATAGATTTAAACCATTAAAATCATTACATACTATGGAACCAGTAATATAATAAAAGTACGTTTCACATCCTGTTTTAACGGAATCTGTACTATATTTTTTCAAGTTATCCATATTGCCATAGCCGTAGTGTAAGAATGCTGAGAATTCTTCTGCAAAGTTTGACATGAAAAGTCCGTAACGTTTTGACTTATTTTCTATGTTGTAGTTTGTATCGCTTCTTTGTGAGTATCCAAGTAAGCCAAGCCACATAGATAATGTTTGTTCTGAATATTTTCTCGATTGTTCCGAATAATTTTTTTATCGTAAGTGGGTGCAAATATAAGACCATAAGGTCCTAAGTGGCTAAAAAAAAGTGTAGAAGTTTTTACATTAAAACTTTCGTAGTTTTTATACTCATGATTAGCTAATGTTTTTTTAAAGTCATAAAGTCCAAAATTTGATGCTATTACTTAAATTATAGTAGTTACTACGAAGGTCAATGTCTTTTGATGTGAGTTTAGTAGAATGTGTTCGAAGAAACTCATAAGCTCCACCTTTCAATGTTAGACTTGTAGCAAAACTACTAGAAACAAAAATAGTAGATATTAATATACTTTGCAAAAATTTATTATTCATAAATACACCTTTTAAATTAATTGTAACTGTATAATATTTTTTTTTTTTTTTTTTTAATTTTACGCAACTTTCACATAAAGATTCCAAAAAAAAATTATAAACTATATACTTTCACTTATTCAATAATCCGGTGAGACAATCTGATTTTTAATCTTTCTCAGATAGCTACAATACAATATATGTAAATTTAAAGAGAAAACTATTTCAATAGAAGTACAAGCGAAAGACGATCATTTACATGAAGTTTCAAAAAAATGGAACTTATATGTGCTTTGACGGTTCTTGTTGTGATCCCCATTTTAGTGGCAATGGCATCATTTGTCAGACCTTGTAAAATCAAATAAAGTGTTTCTTTTTCTTTCTCAGAGAGTTTATTGTTTATAAGCTCCAAAGAGTCTTGATGTAGCTCTTTCTCTTTTGTTTGTGCGAGTGATGCTGTGAGTTCAGGGTAGGTCCATATATTTCCACTTGCAAGAGTTTGCAGCATCTGTTCGTAATGCACCTTTACCATACGTGAATTTCCGTACGCTTTTACTCCTCGATATATAAGCATTTTTCCGGTTGCTATTTGGGGTACACTCTCTAAAATTGCTACATATTTTGGAAGATTGTCTGATGAGATCCAGTTGTTTATCTCATTGGCTTTTGTGTCATAATCAGCTATGATGAGAGACAAAGGCTCCTTCTCAAGTTCATGCTCCAGGTCCATAAGATCATAACATGCTACATGGGAGTGATCATCTCGTTTCTCCCACTCATCAACTGTGGAGATGTCTGAGCTAAAAAGAAGTACTTTCATTTATCTCTCCGAAAAAACATACTGTTTTGATTTGATAATTGGCTTAAGAATATACTGCATCACTGTTTTCTTTCCCGTAAGAATATCGACATTTACAGTCATACCTGGAATAATTTTAAGGGGATGCTCTTTTGTTCCCAAATGGTTTTTTTCAGTAACGATATGAATAATATAAAAAGTGTTGTCTTTTTTATCAGTTATGGTATCTGGAGAAATGGAAACCACTTCACCCATAAGCCCTCCATGAATAGCATAATCATAAGCTGATATTTTTACTTTTGCTTTGGCTCCGGGATGAATAAACGCAATATCGCTTGGCTTTATTTTTACTTCCAAGTAAAGCTTTTTACTCGTTGGAACGATCTCTACAAGATCATCTCCGGGTTTTATAACGCCTCCCACAGTGTTGACAAAGAGTTTTTGAACTATGCCTTCAACAGGAGACTTCACCATAGTTCTCTCAACCTGATCGGTGAGTGCGACCTGTTGTGTTTGGAGTCTTGAGATCTCTGCAGTGACCTCGTTTAACTCCTTTTTAGCATTATTGATAAAAAGTTGCTTGTTCTCCTCTCTTTTGTTTCTGTATTCCTTTATGCTTGATGTGATTCTTGGCAAGGAGAGTTCTGTAGCTTCTATATCTTTTTCTATGTCATTGGCTTCTCGTTTGAGCTTTAAAAAATCAACACGTGATTTGACACCCTCTTGAACCATGGGTGCAGTCATCGATATCTCCTCTTGAACGAATTGCAATGACTTTTTTAAAGATCTTATTTTGGCTTTTGCTTCTTTGTATTCTTGTTTTCGTTGTTCGATTTGAGCAACGATGGCATTATCTTTTGCTTGAAATTCAAGTTTGTTCGAGTTGTAAAGTTGACGTGCCAACTCCATCTGGGTTTTGAGTTCAGGGTCATTTGTAGCGATGATTTTAAAAGGTTTTTGATTTGCTTCGGCATAAAGACGTAGCCTTTTTGCCTGAAGTTCTTGAAACTTCATCTCATTGGTTCTTGAGCTAGAGACTGATTTGGCATTGTTTATTTTTAAAATAACTTGACCCTTCTCAACCATCTGCCCCTCTTTTACTAAAATAGCTTCGACGATTCCACCTTCAAGATTTTGAATGATCTGGTTATTCCCATAAGGGATCACCTTGCCATCACCTCTGGTTATCTCATCTATCTCAGCAAAAGAAGCCCAGAGAATAAGTATAACAATTGTTAAAAGCCATATTTTTAGCACCATACTGATTTTAGAAGGGGTCTTCTCCAAAATAGCAGAGCTAAGGCTTTGCATAAATTCATAGTCTGTTTTTGTATATTCTACAGGCTTATTTTTCTTGAACATTGTTCCCTCCGCCTTGTAGTTTTTTCAGTGCTTCCTCTTTTGGCGCATCGATAATAAGTTTTCCTTCGTTCATAACAATAACCCGTTCAACAATTTGTAAAAGGGTCATTTTTTGTGTTACTATAATGGAAGTAACATCTTGTAGATGTGTTTGTAAATTTTTCAGAAGTTTTGCTTCGGTGTGTTGATCCATTGCATTGCTCGGCTCATCCATAAGCATAATAGGAGCATCGAGTAAAAATGCACGAGCGATTCCTATGCTTTGCCTTTGACCCCCTGAGAGCCCTTGTCCACGCTCACCAACAGGCATTTCATACCCTTTAGGATGTTTTTTTATAAACTCATAGGTACCACTGATCTGTGAAGCTCGCAACATACGTGTATCACTTGCATGTGTTGCCTTGTAGGAAATATTGTCTTTGACAGTTCCGCGAAAGAGCGTTATATCTTGAGAAACATAGGCTATGTTCTTTCTAAGATCCGCCGGGTCAATCTGCTTGATATCTATGCCATCTATGAGAATCTGTCCAGAATCAACCTCATAAAGACCCAGTATAAGTTTTTCAATAGTGCTTTTTCCGGAACCTATACGACCGATAATAGCCACATGTTCTCCCGGATTGATGGTAAAGGAAACATTTTTTATGGCAGGTACTTCTGCAGTCGGGTATGTGAATGTAACATCTACAAATTCAATTTTTCCGCTAAATGCAGGACGTTCAACAAACTTTTTACCATCGGGTCTTTCACTCGGTTGTGAAATGATCTCATTGAGTGTTTCATAAGATGTTTTGGTGTCCTCATAGTTTGTTAAAAGTGCAGCGACTTGACCCATAGGAGCCAAAGTTCTTGAGGTTAAAATAACAATGGCAATAAGCCCACCCATAGAGAGTTCAAAGTCTTGAATCAGGTAAACCCCATAGACTATAATCATCACGGTATTGAGTTGAATAAAGAGTTGTGTGATCGTTGGGATGGAAGCTGAGAGCAGTCTTGATTTTAAACTTTTTGTGGCTATTTCACCAGTTGATTCCTCCCACTTCCATTGTGTTTGGTTCAATGTGCCAAGTGTTTTGAGTGTTTCTATATTGTTGAGAGTTTCTATGAGAATAGAGTTCTTTTTCGCACTTGCTTCATGTGTGCTTTGTATAGATGTTTTTAAAGGCTTTTTGATTAAGAAGGCATAGCCCAAAATCAATAGCATGGTTATGATCGGTATGATCACTATACTACCGCCGATGTACCAGATAACTGCTAAAAATATAAGAGCAAAGGGAAGATCAATGATCGCTGTCATTGTGGCATTGGTCAAAAAGCCTCGTATAGAATCAAAATCTTTTATGTTGTTTGAGAAAGAACCTACAGATGCAGGATGATGTGCCATTTTTAAGTCAAGTATTTTTTCAAAAATAATAGAAGACATAATAATATCGCTTTTTTTAGCCGCAGTTTCAAGGAGATAGGTTCGGGTAAATTTTAAAAAAGCATCAATAACATAGACAATGATAACACCTAGTGCAAAAACCCAGAGGGTTTCAATAGCATTGTTTGGAACAACTCTGTCATAGACATTCATGGTAAATAAAGGAGATGCCAAAACAAAAAGGTTGATGAGTAAAGAGGCATAAAGTACATCTTTATAGATAGGAACAGAGAGTTTGATGGTGCTCCAAAACCAGTGCTTCTGATTGAGATTGAGTGTTCTGGAGTTGTCATCATTGTACTCGAAGGCTTTTTTAATCATAAAAGCATAGCCGATATATTCATCTTCCAAGATATCAATATCTACCCAGTCAGCAACAGGCTCTTCAGCGGGCATGATGATCTTGGCTTTTGTTCTCTCCTTATTAAAGCTTTCAAGTATGCAGGCACCCTGATTGGATAAAAGCAGTATCATTGGAAGCTGCAGGGGAGATATCTGGCGTAAAGGTTTTTTGATAAGACTTGACTTAAGACCTGCTTTTTTCGCAGCTCGTGAAAAAAGACCTTTTGCGTTGTTAATGGAGAAAAGTTCCGGAGATTCTTTGCCCGGTTCTATCGGTAACCCGGCAGTGAGAGCTTCTGCCGAAAATGGTTTATGATAAAGTTTTGTAAAGATTACCAAACATTCAAGTAAGGAATCCATTTTTAAATTATCGGCACTTGTTATGAGCATTGATTGCCTTTAGAGTAACTATTTTTTTAATTTTTTGACTATTATATCTGCTCTGTTATTTAATGCAATTGAATCTTTGCTTTCATCACTGTACATCGGTGCTTCATCCGCATTTGCATACAGTGTTATGTTCTCCTCAAGTGCACCGGCTTCGATCAGTTTTTCTTTGATCGTTTGGGCTCTTTCTTTAGAGAGGAGTACAAGGTTTTCATGCTTCATTTTATTATTTTCCACATTGCCCAAAATATCAAACCCTAGATTTGCAAAACCATAAGGCTCGATCTGTTCAATAAGAGCATTCAGTTTTTTCTCGCCATCTTCAGTGAGTGTTGCGGAGTCATCTTGAAAGATAAAACCACTATAGCGCTCTATACGCTGTACAT
>JALUKO010000014.1 GCA_027056525.1 Helicobacteraceae bacterium
AACTATGGTCCAAAACAACATGATGAAAAACTTATCCCTACTATTATCCGAAAAGCACTTGCAGGTGAGTCTATTCCTATCTACGGAGATGGAAAGAACATACGAGATTGGCTCTATGTACTTGATCACTGTAAGGGTATAGATTTGGTTTATCATACAGGGAAAGAGGCAAATGTGTATAATATTGGTGGAAGAAATGAGAGAACAAACCTTCAGATAGTAGATACCATCACAAGCATACTCGATAAGAAAGTTCCTCCACAACAAAATATAGGCAAAGAGAGCTATAAAGAGCTTATAACTTTCGTAGAAGACAGAGCAGGACATGACAGACGTTATGCCATAGATGCCACAAAACTAGAGAATGAACTTGGCTGGAGAGCAAATGAGAACTTTGAGAGTGGGATTGTGAAGACGGTTGAATGGTATTTGCAGAGGTATAATAATGATAAGTAAATTAGAGAAGTTTAAGATTTTAGGTGATCATCGGGGACAGCTTATTGCTTTGGAAGCTCAAAGAGAGATTCCCTTTGAGATGAAAAGAGTATTTTATATTTATGGTACGCAAGAGGGTGTACCAAGAGGAAACCATGCTCACTACAAGACAAAACAGTTTTTAATTGCGGTGAGTGGCAGTTGTAAAGTAACTTTGGATAATGGAATGAAAAAAGAGACATTTGTTTTGGATCAGCCCAATATCGGTTTGTTGCAAGATGCGATGATATGGGGCACGATGCACGATTTTAGTGATGATTGTGTGTTGTTGGTGTTGGCAGATCAGTATTATGATCATGATGATTATATTAGAGATTATACTCAATTTATAAATGAGCTGGCATCATGATCCCATTTTTAGACTTACAAAGTATCAATGCTCAATATAGAGAAGAATTAATTGAAGCATGTACAAAAGTGATCGATAGTGGTTGGTATGTTCAGGGTAGTGAACATCAGGAGTTTGAGCGAGAGTTCGCTCAGTTTTGCGGTAGTAAGTATGCTGTTGGGGTTGCTAATGGTTTAGATGCACTTATATTGATACTTCGGGCATATAAGGAACTGGGTGTCATGGATGATGGAGACGAGGTTATAGTCCCTTCAAATACCTATATAGCTTCTATTTTGGCTATAAGCCAAAACAACTTGGTTCCTGTTCTTGTAGAGCCAGACAGCAACACTTACTTGTTAAATCCATCAAACATACAAGAGAAGATCACGTCAAAAACCAAGGCTGTTATGCCTGTTCATCTGTATGGGCAAACGTGTGAAATGGAGCGTATCAATGCCATAGCCACAAAGTATGGCTTAAAAGTTATAGAAGATTCTGCCCAATCACATGGTGCGTATTATAAAGAAAAAAAAAGTGGAAATTTGGGTGATGCAAGTGGATTTAGTTTTTATCCTGGAAAAAATCTAGGTGCCTTGGGTGATGGTGGTGTCGTTACGACAAATGACAAAGAACTGGCGGAGACAATAAGGGCTTTAGGGAACTATGGAAGCCAAAAAAAATATGAAAATCTTTATAAGGGAGTGAACAGCCGACTCGATGAGATACAGGCTGCTATGCTGAGGGTAAAGCTGAGATATTTAGATGAAGAGATATTCAAAAGAAAAGAGATAGCTCGTTATTATCTGCAAAATATAAAAAATAAAAATATAGTTTTACCTACTGTTTCTACAGACAGTGTTTGGCATCTCTTTGTTATTCGAACACAAAAAAGGGATGAGTTACAGCAATATTTGCTTGAAAATGGGGTGCATACACTTATCCACTACCCCATACCTCCTCATCATCAGCGTGCTTATGAAGAATTTAAAGAGAAAAGCTTCCCTGTTTCTGAAAAAATTCACAATGAGGTGCTAAGTCTTCCTATAAGTGGTGTTCAGTCAATGCAAGATACTAAAAAAATTGTAAAAGTGATGAACTGTTTTGAATAAGTTATGGTTTAAAATAAAGTTAAAAATATTTTTTGTTTTTTTTCAAAAAGTAAGAATTTTATTTTATGCTTTCATCTCAAACCATGCAATAGATGCCAAAAAACTGCAACCTGTCCTTGCCAATGGTGAGGGCTCTATAATCATTGGAGAGAATGTTGTTTTTGGTGTACGAGAATCTCCCTATTTTTATTCAGGTTATACTTATTTGGATGTAAGAAAAAAAGAGAGCCGTATTACGATCGGGGATAATTGTTTTATAAATAACAGTGCCTGCATGATCTCCGATGGAAAAAGTATTACTATCGGAGATAACTGTTTGATAGGAGTAAATTTTCAAGTGATAGACTCCGATTTTCATGACTTGGATCCTGCCCAAAGATTTGGGGGCAAAAATATTCTTAAAAAAGATGTAGTTATTGAGAATAATGTCTTTATATCAAATAATGTAACAGTGCTTAAAGGTGTTAGCATAGGTACAAACAGTGTGCTGGGAAGCGGTTGTGTTGTAACCAAAGATATCCCATCCAATGTTATTGTTGCAGGAAATCCTGCTAAGGTAATAAAAACATTATGACTCTTGTAAAAACATCCATCTTATCAGCAGTAGCTACTATCGTTCGTATATTAAGCGGATTTATTGTGACAAAGGTGATAGCTGTTTATGTTGGGCCGTCCGGGCTTGCTCTGATTGGGCAACTGCAAAATTTTATCAATATTATACTCCTGGCTTCTGGAAATTTTTTAAAAACAGCCGTAACTAAATATACGGCAGAGTACAAAGAGCAAGAGGAAAAAAAGTATGGACTTTGGTCTGCTGCTTTAAAGATTACCTTTGTGCTAAGTATAGTGTTTTTCTTTCTTTTAATGGTATTTCGTGAGCAGATATCACAACAGCTGCTTCACAGTGAAGAATATGCTTATGTTTTAGTTGTTCTGGCACTAAGTATGCCTTTTTTTATTTTCAATACCATTTTACTTTCTATTTTAAATGGGCAAAAACAGATTCGTCACTATATCACTTTAAATATTGTCTTAAGTATCGTCTCTTTGTTGATAATCTCTATACTAAGTATGCTCTATGGTGTTGATGGCGCCTTAATTGCATATGTTACAAATCAGTCATTTGTTTTTTTTATTACGCTGTTTTATTTGAGAAAAGAGCCTTGGCTTAAAGCAAAAAACTTTTTATATACAATCCGTGCCGAGCATATAAAAAAACTTTTTGCATTTGCTATGATCACCTTTGTCGCTGTTATAGCTTCTAACACTTCCATGATATTTGTACGGGATTATATAACGAGATCGCTTTCTTTGGAAGATGCAGGCTACTGGCAGGGTGTTTGGCTTTTGTCTCAAATTACACTCTCACTAATTACTACATCTTTGGCAACATACTTTTTACCTACACTTTCTTCGTTGAAAACAAAGCATGAGATATCTGTCGAGTTGAGAAGGGCTATATATATCATTTTACCTATTGCTATAATTATCTCCTGTAGTATATATTTGTTACGTGAAATTATTATTGTGGTGTTATATAGCGATCAGTTTGCACCTATGAGCGAGTTGTTTTTATGGCAGATGATAGGCAATGTTATTAAGGTTGCAGGTTGGCTCTTTGGGTATGTACTTGTAGCAAAGGCCATGGTTAAGTACACAGTAACCACAGAGATCATATTTGCAACGACGTTCGTTTTACTGAGTATCTATTTTGTAAATAATTACGGACTTGTCGGTGTGACGTATGCCTTTGCTATCAATAGCTTCATACATTTTTTAGCGATGTTTTTTTTATACAAATCTATTCAAGAAGAAAGGCTCTAAGTGTCACAAGAGATTATATGTTCCATCATAATACCCGTCTATAACGGCTCGAAGTTTATTGAAAAAACAATCAAAAGTTGTCTCGATCAAACTTTGCGTCAAAAAATAGAGATCATTGCAGTAGATGACTGTTCAAAAGATGATTCTTATCAGATCCTAAGTCAATACAGTGGTATGCAAAATGTCACGATTATAAAAAATGAAGTCAATCTTGGTCTGATGAAGACAAACAATAAGGCCGCTTCCATGGCACAAGGAACATATTTGTTGTTTTTAGGGCATGATGATATGCTTGAAGCAAATCATGTTGAAGTGATGGTATCTGAATGTGATGAGAATGTTTCACTTGTGCATTGTAATGCTAACTTGATCGATGAAAATGATCAGGTATTTTCACGCGGTGTAAATGATACGATGCAAATATATAGAAACTTTTTTATAAACTATTATATTTCAACACGCAATATCGTACATAGTACAGGTGCGCTTGTCAGTAAAAAGCACTTTGATATGGTTCATGGTTGGAGCGAAGTGTATAAGAACTATGGAGAGTGGCTTTTGTGGGCAAAGCTCTCAAGTGTTGCAAAAGTAAAGTACACTACAAAAGTACGGGCACTTTATAGACGACATGCTACAAATATTACCAATACATTTGTAGAACCGGAAGTAAAAAAAGAGCTTTATCAATATAGACTCCTATGTACCCAAGAGGGCAGTAAGAATATTAAAAACCCTTTTGTACTTCTTGCTGTAAAATTGACAAATATATACATAAATGCAAAAGAGAGAGCGGATGCTGAAAAAAATAGCTAAATACGGTATCAGAAAGATACAGTTTATCATCACCGATATACTCCATCGAGATACTCTGAAACTCTTTTATTTCAGGGGCAGACATAACTTCGGTGATGTGATCAATCCTATAGTATTTGAGTATTTCAGTGGTAAAAAAGTTTCCTGGGTGGAACCGGAGTACTATAATGAGGAAAATTATCTTGCTATTGGATCGATTTTGGAATTTGCTTCAAAAGATTCTATCGTGTGGGGGTCTGGGTTTATATCTAAAGAGGGTAAACCCCATGCTAAACCTAAAAAAATATGTGCAGTGCGTGGACCGTTGACAAGAGAGCTTTTACTGAAACAAAACATTAATTGTCCTGAAGTTTATGGAGATCCGGCACTTTTGTTACCCAAAATTTATAACCCCACGCAAAAAAAACGATATAAACTTGGCATCGTTCCCCATTATGTAGATAAGGGAAGTCAATGGCTTGAACGGGTGCAAGATGATCCGGATGTTAAGATTTTGGATATTCAAATGCACAACCCATTTGCATTTATAGATGCTCTTGTATCTTGCGAAAAAATCGCTTCAAGTTCATTACATGGGATTATTGTAGCCGACGCTTACAATATTCCATCTACATGGATACAGTTTTCCAAAAAACTCACCGGTGGAGACTTTAAGTTTTTAGATTATTTTCAGTCTGTCAAAAGAGAAGATACAGAGCCTTTGGTTATGAAAGAAGACACAACTACTTCTGAAATATATGAAAGCTTTTATGAGTACTCTATCAATATCGACTTGGATGCACTTGTAGCAGCTTTTCCAAAAAGTGAATAACAATGATTTTAAACGTACTTATCTCTACCATCGATAATCGGATTCTCGGCTTACAAAATATTATAAAAGAAAAAAAAGATGTGATCTATACAGTGAGTCATCAGGTTACTTCTGAACTAGATGAACAAACACAAAACTATAGAGAGACTTTGCTTGGTTTGAGTAATGTTGTATATTCTCAGATAAACTCTCGTGGTGTTGCCAAAAATAGAAATAATGCACTCAAACATAGAGTGAAAGATTCTATATGTTTGTTGTGTGATGATGATGTGATCTATTTTGAGAAGAGCTTTGATACCATTGTCGATACCTTTTTCAAAGATGAGAGTTTGGAGTTTTTGACTTTTAAGATTAAAACATTTCAGGGGGATGATTATAAAAACTACAAGGATTATGAGTTTCAACAAAATATAAGAACACTAACCAGTATAGGAATAATAGATGTTGCTTTTAAGGAGGAAGTCATAGAGAAATACTCCCTTAGTTTTGATGAGAGGTTTGGTCCGGGAGCCAAGTATGCGAT
>JALUKO010000015.1 GCA_027056525.1 Helicobacteraceae bacterium
AAGTACAACACAAAGTGAACTTGCAAGAGAGAGTATAGTCAATATAATAACTGCTAACTTCAAAAGAGCACAGGAATCTTCAAGAGTACTCGAAGAGCTCTACAAACTCACAAGCCCTCAATATAGCAAAACCTTTAAACATATGAGATATGAACTTTATGATCTGGAAAAGCAGATCACACTTAATGAGAAGTGATAAAAGCAACCTCAAACTCTAAATAGTTGAGAGGGTACTCTGCCATCAACTTTTTCATTTGCTTGTAATTTAGCACACTTCTAGAAGCACTCACTCCACTTTGTTTAATATACTTGAACATATCCCGAACCGAATCAAACTCTAAACGGTAATCAAGCACTTCAAACTCAGCATCAAAATATTTTTTTTGCAGTTTTTCTATTGTAGAAGTGTCGTGAAGTATTGAATGCAGTGATGCGGTTTCATGTAATGTTTTAAATGTATTGGAAGTAAATATTGCCAAAGCCACAGAAGCGTTAAGTTTATTGATATTAAAAAAAACTTTGTCCAAATTTTGCGCCCATTGCAAAGCAGAAGCAGAAAATACATAATCATATTTATAGGTTATAAGGTTCTCAAAGAGCATCTCATCATTGAAGTCACCATATATACACTCAATCTTCTCCGATTTAGGATGCATCTCTAGCATACCCGGAGCAAAATCAACACCCATAAAATGTTGATACTCCCATCCGATTTTCTTGCATAATGCCCCAGTCCCACATCCAAGATCAAGTATGTTTTGGGGTTCTTGTTTTACTTTTGATAAGAGATGATCCACCACTTTATCTTGAATGATATTATGTGCATCATAGTGAAGTGCATGTTTTGAAAACTCAGAACTTACTTTCATCTTTTCGTAATTACCAGTGAAGCGATAAAAATCGTTATGACACACAGGACAATAGTCGCTCCCGATGGAAGAGAAAAATAAAAAGAAAGACTCATCCCCAAAATTACACTTGCTATTGCAAAACTCAAAGAAGTTAGTACAGTAGGCAAAAAACCTACACGGTATTGCAGAGCGGCCACGGTAGGTATCACCATAAGTGCACCTATAAGCAAACTTCCAACAACTCTTATGGAAAGGGCTATAATAATGGCAACTACACTTACAAGCAAAAAATTTAATACTTTTACTTTTATTCCGCTTGTTTGTGCCACCTCTTCATCGTAAGCTATAAAAAACAGCTCTTTTGAAAACAAAAGCAATAGAGCAAGTGAAACAGTTCCAAAGATCACTATCGTATATATATCTTCTGTACTTACAGATAAAATAGAACCAAACAAATAGGAGAATAAAGAGTTGTTAAAAGCTCCCCCAAGTGAAACTATAACAACGGCAGCAGCCAGTGAGCCGGAGAGTAAAATGGAAAGAACAGCATCAGAGTAGAGAGAAAAGTAGCTTCTCAAATACTCAATAAGCCATGCAGCGACTAAAGCCAACACCACTGCCATCCACAATGGGTTGTAACCTGCGACAAGACCTACAGCTACTCCCACCAATGCGGAGTGTGCCAAAGTTTCTGTAATCATCGAATAGCGTCTCAAAACTACAAATGTACCACTTATAGAAGCAAGTATCGCTATAATAATCCCAGCCAAGAAAGCTCTTTGCATAAAATCATAAGAAAGCATCTCTA
>JALUKO010000016.1 GCA_027056525.1 Helicobacteraceae bacterium
GATTCAGGAGAACACCCCTTTATAATTATTTTTTCTGAAATCTAATCTTTCTTTTTAAAAAGATTCATTATCTTATACTTTATTAAGGTTAAAAAGAATATTGTATAAACCCATATATCCTTTAATCCCCGTATGCTCTTTAGGGCTTTGATTATCTTTGATTTTGAAACACTTTTTTTACTGACGGATGACCATCTGAAAACAAGATCAGCAATCTGCCACCATGATAATTTATCTTTAAAGAGGGGAACCTCTCCCTGAGCTGCAGGCAAAGTTTCTACCCTTTTCATATCTTCCTCTTTTGACCATGAAAAATCCTTCGGCAATATTCCTTCCTCTTTTGCTATAAACTCAAGAGGAGTTCCCGGATATATGTGAAGAATAGCAACGGAAATATCGGCATTGGGATTTATATCTTTTACCTTACCAATTATATCTATGGTTTCCTTTGCTTCCTCCCATGTTTCCGTATGATGGGAAAAAATAAAAAATGGCCCTGGTATAAAATCAAGCTCTTTAGACCATTTCAAGAACTGGTAGGCTTTTTCTATTTCAAAATTTTTCTTAACAACATTCCTTCTGACTCTTGATGCGCCGGCTTCTATACCAAAATATCCGATTTCAAGACCGGCTCTTTTCATCTTTTCTAAAAGAGGTTTGTCAATTGCATCTATTCTGAATTCATTGGCGAATTTTATATCATATTTTCTTTCTATTATTGTATCCATCAATTTATTAAGTCTTTTGGGATTGTAGTTTAAAGTATCATCATAGAACCAGATAAACTCTGCCCCATAGTGTTCTATTAGAAATTCAATCTCTTCTATCACTCTTTCAACGGAATGACCTCTTACCTTTCTGCCCCAATTTATCGGAGTTGCACAAAAGTAGCAGTTGAAAGGACAACCCCTTGAAGTCATAATGTTCTGGGCTTTTCTCTTCCTCCCATCCCTTGTTTCCATATAAAAATTGTATTTTTCCATGGGGATTAAATGTCTTGCAGGAAGAGGAAGAGTGTCAAGGTCATCTATTTTAGGCCTTTCTCCGGTATAAATGATTTCGCCCTCTTCATCCCTGAAAATTAATCCTTTCACTTTTTCAAGGGAATCTCCTGACTCAAAAGCTTTTGCAAGCTCTATGATAGTATTTTCCCCTTCGCCGATAGATACAATATCAACCTCTCTCCTATGCTTTATGGTATCCTCTCTTGCCATGGAAATATGAGGGCCACCTAACAGGGTTATTATTTTGGGGTTTGTTTCCTTTGCTATTCTTGCCAGTTTAAAGCTTTCAAATCTGTTTTCAGTTGTTGTGGTAATCCCGACAAAATCAGGCTTAAAATCGTCAATTTTTTTTGCTATTTCATTCCAGCTAAGCCTTAAAATATCTGCCGGAACCACTTCAACATCATACCCCTCTCTTTCAAGAACCGCTGCCAGAAAAAGTATGCCCAAAGGGGGCATGGAACTTCCCTCTTCCCATCTTTGTGCCACATATCCCTGGGGCGGAACAAATATTTGAAATTTTGGTTTCATATTATCTCCAACTTTCTAATTCTATCATATAAAGTTTTTTCGAGGAAGATAGAAAGATACGTCAAAAAAAATCATACCGAAAGGAGAAGTTTAATCTGAAAAAATATTACTG
>JALUKO010000017.1 GCA_027056525.1 Helicobacteraceae bacterium
GCTTGGTGTCACGCTCAAAGAAGTTGACATTACTGAGCTTTCACTCAAGGAGTTCGATGCTATCGGGCATGACCCGAGCGAACACTCCGTGACCTATGAGAACGTGCAGGCACGGGCAAGAACTTCAATATTAATGAATATGGCAAACCGTGAGGGTGGACTGGTCATCGGTACAGGTGATCTAAGCGAGATCGCTCTTGGATGGAGCACCTACAATGGTGATCATATGAGCATGTATGCACTCAACAGCGGCATCCCAAAAACCCTCATCCGCTATGTTATCGAGTATTTTAAATCCAACGAGAAGATCGCTGCGATCATTGATGATATTCTCAACACCCCTATCTCTCCGGAACTTCTGCCCCACAAAGAGGATGAGATCACGCAAGAGACTGAACAGATCGTAGGGCCATATGAGCTGCATGACTTCTTTTTGTACCACTTCATCAAGTATGGTGCAAGACCTCAGAAGATACGCTACCTTGCGATGAAAGCGTTTGATACTAAATACGATGAAGAGACGATCACCAAGTGGCTGAAACTCTTTATCAAACGCTTCTTTACCCAACAGTTCAAACGCTCCTGCATGCCTGACGGTCCAAAAGTGGGAACCATATCACTGAGTCCAAGAGCAGATTGGAAGATGCCGAGTGATGCGGATATGCATCATTGGATAGAATCACTTGAAGCGTAAAGTTTTTAATACGTATGAATGTTTCAAAATAAATATATGTTTAAATTATGTTTAATATAAATTTTATTTATTTTTTTAAAAATATCTTTTTTTATCCTTCGATATATCTTTTTTTTAAATTAAAAGGTTTATAATGCTCAACCTTGAAATAGTTATGCTATTTTGACAGACAACAATCTTAAAGGATAAACAATGAAGTTCATCAAAGGTATCTTCACCCTTATAGGAATGCTCGTAGTTTTCGGACTTGCATTTGCTTTCGTTAAATTCGACCTTGGTTCCAGACTCTCTCAGGTAACCTCACTTGATTCTCAGGCGATGCCGGAGTACATGAAAATGTTTGACAAAGTACTTGAAACAGGTGACCCTGCAAAAGGTATGGTACGTCGTGTAAAAATGAAAATTCCTGAAGGTATGACCAAGCAGGAAGCATTTGAAAATGCACTGGAAATTGCAGACGAAATTGCGAGCGAGCACGGTCTTGCAATGGTTGACAACAAAACCATGCCAAGAGGCGGGAAACTCTTCAAAGACGGTGGTAAACTTACACACATCCGTTCATACTGTTCTCCGACAATTGCAGACAAATTCCTTAACTACTCTCCAGAATTCATTGGGTTTATGCCTTGTAGAATCGGGTTTGTCGAAGATGACAAAGGTGATATTTACATCTACACTATGAGTATGGAGCTGATGATCAATGGTGGTAAACCACTCCCTAAAGAGCTTCTTGAACTGGCAAATGAAGTCAGAACAGGTATGTATGAGATGATCGAAAAAGCTGCAGAAGGCGACGAGTAACAATATAAACGCTCTTTTCTTTATATTTACATCTCCCCCCTTCGGGGGAACACTCTAATATATCTTTCGATACACTTCTTCAAATCTTATACAAACAAGTATCATTCAGATGAAAAAACACATCTATTTTTCTTATGTAGCCATTATGATT
>JALUKO010000018.1 GCA_027056525.1 Helicobacteraceae bacterium
CTTGACATTCATAAGATTTTTTACTATAATTTCGTCCTCATTAAACATGTTCCGGATTAGCTCAGCGGTAGAGTAGGTGACTGTTAATCACTTGGTCGCTGGTTCGAATCCAGCATCCGGAGCCATTTATTTTAAACCCCCTAAACACAGACTTTCAACCAAAACTTTTCAATCTCGGTGTCGTATCGGTGTCATTTAGTGTATCTATTTTTCTAAGAATGTAGCCCTTTTTTTATCTTCACGCTTTATATATTTTGCATATCTGCTCAGTGTCATTGTTGAATCTGTATGACCTAACATGTTAGATACCCAAAGTATATCTTCACCATTTTCCAACATGATAGTTGCAAATGTATGTCTTGTGTGATATATGGGTCTATATTCTAAACCACAATCTTTTAATACTTTAGTCCAATGAGTATTTCTAATTCTTTTGATATCATAGAAGTTTTCACCTTGATTATTTAGAAAAACATAACTATTAGATTCACCGGTTATTTGATGCTGTTCTTTCAAATATGGCATAAGTGAATCAATGATGTCTATATCTCTAATACTGCTAAGAGTTTTAGGAGTAGATATAACACCCATCTTAATAGCTCTTTTGATAGAAATTTCTTTTTTCTCAAAATTTATATCTTCCCATCTAAGACCTATCATTTCACCACTTCTCATACCGGTAAAAAATCCAAGTGCATAAAAGTTTTTAAATTGACATTGTGATTTTTTTAAGATTTGGAATATTTCTTTAATGCTAAAAGGGGATATTTCAACTTTTTCAGCTCGTGGCAGTTTTACAAGTGGCAAAGGATTACGAGTTATTATTTCATCTCTTAGTGCATCTTGTATGATTGTGCTTAGAACAGCTCTTATATTTTTAAGTCGTCTAGGACTAACAGTTTCTAAAACCTTGTTTTGCCATAGAGCTATATCTCTAACTTTGAGTGAATCTAATCTTTTATTTCCGATATGTGGCTTGATATGTTTTTCATAAGAAATTCTATAATCGTTTTGTGTAGTAGCTTTTCTCGTAGAACTATGTATATCAAATGAAATTTGAGAGTACTCATCAATCGTTGGAACTTGTTTGTTAAAGAACTCACCATTTAGCAATTTAATTTGCATCGTTGGTAGTATTTCATTTTTGGCTAATCTCATATTGGCTTTTGAATTATCAAGTCCAAGAGGTTTACGGTAGAGTTTACCATCGTGAGTAAATCTAATCCACAAAGACTCTTTAATTTTGCCTTTTGAGTTTTTAACCTTTTTTACATATATTTTCATTTGCGTTACCTTGCTTTTAAGTAACCACAAATACCATATACGAAGTTTTCACATGTATTATATAGTATTAATGGTTACTTGATGCTTTAAAAATTATTTGATGCTTGCAAGTAGCCCATCAACTACTAAATTTATATTTTGTTTTGATTTGTTGCTTCTAATGCCCATAACCCAATTATCTACTTCAAGCTTATTGAAAAGTAGTTTTTTTGAGGGTTTATAATAGTGAATACCATCTATAAAAACATCTTCTTTAACCATTTTATTTATAGAGTCTATTGAGTAGCCAATATATTCACTTAACTCACTCGTATTTAACCACTTTTTATCTGTTTGATTTGAAAATGAGTTTTTTAT
>JALUKO010000019.1 GCA_027056525.1 Helicobacteraceae bacterium
TGGATCTTTAGCATCATTAGTTGTATGGCAGGCGGTACATTCCCCTTTTTTATAAGATGGGTGCTGCACCATCTTTGCCGATGCTGTTTCACAAAGCATCAGAACAACGAAACATAAGAAAATCAAATTTTTCATACAAAAAGTCCTATAATAAATTATTATAGAAGCATATCACATTTTTATTAAAATAATTTGAGTTTTCTTCTAATATTACAAGAAATTAATATTTATTTGATGGCTGTTAAGGCTTCAATAACCTCTTGTAAATTTTCAAGTGGAATATGAACTTTCCATTCCGGTTCATTTGCATCTCCATTTAAAGAGATACCTATGCTTGCAACCGGAGCACTCTCCTCCCCATAAGGTTTTTCAAGTTTTGTTATAGAGATAACTCCGTTTTTTGTTCCACTTAGTTCAATAGTTTTTGACATTGTAAATCCTTAGAAAATTTTATTTGATTAGTTTAGCCAGTTTTGCCTGAAGTTTCAACCACTGTTTATGCTGCATAAGAGGAAAGCCAGAGAAGGTTAAGCCACTCTCTTTGATGCTCTTTGTCACACCACTTCTTGCTGCAAAAGTTGTAAACGGTGCCACTTCCAGGTGACCTGCTATTGCAGTTTGTCCACCAAGAACAACATTTCTTCCGATTTTACTTGAACCGGCTATGCCAGACTGTGAAACCATTACACTGTACTCACCTATCTCACAGTTGTGCCCCACCTGTACAAGGTTATCAATACGCACACCTTTTTTAATAAGCGTAGAACCAAATACAGCTCTGTCAACACTGACATTACTTCCAATCTCAACATCATCCTCTATGACAACATTACCATTTTGATAGATCTTTTTATGCTCACCCAGTTTGTTTGTAGCAAAACCAAATCCATCACTTCCGATAGCCGTGTTTGCATGGATGATACAATCACTTCCGATTGTACAGTCTCTATAAACTGTTACGCTTGGATAAAGAATGGTGTTATCACCTATCTGTGCATTTGAACCGACATAAACATGTGCCATGATAGTACAGTTTTTCCCTATCCTCGCTCCATTGGCAAGCTCTGCTTTTGATGAGACTCTACTGCCCTCTCCCACAACTGCTTCTGGTAAAGAGTCATCTTCAACAAGCGGTGCAAAATATTTTGTAAGTTCTGCCATAGACCAATAAGCCGAATCGACTACAAGAGCCACACAACTTGGAGGCACATGCTCTACAACAGACGCATCGACAATAATCGCACCTGCGTTTGTCTCTTGTATATCTTTGATGTATTTTGAGTTAGCCACAAAAGATATATCAGTTGTAGTGGCATCCTTAAGCGCATTCATGCCGGTTATATCAAGATCTTCTCCACTAAACTCGGCACCGATTATAGAAGCTATTTCAGATAATTTCATCATACTATCTCTCAAGTGCAACAGCACCACTTCTTACTATCTCTTTAGGATTGTATCGCTTGATAACCTTTAAGAAGTTCTCTACCCTTTTTGGTTCATCTGCAACCATAGCAATGATAACATTTTCACCAACATTTACGATCTTTCCGTTATATGCTTCACAGAGCGTATTGATATCACTTAAGTTTTCAGTGATGGGAAACTTTACCATAGCCATCTCTTTTTCAACCAAATCAGCATGTTCATACACACGTAAAACAGGGATAAGCTTATGAAGCTGCTTTGTGATTTGCTCTATAACACGTACAGAACCCGATGTTGCGATGGTAAGTCTTGAGTATTTACTATCAGGGATAGGAGCAACCGTCAATGATGTAATGTTATACCCACGACCTGAAAACAGATCTGTAATACGTGATAAAACACTTGCTTCATTTACAACAATAACTGAAATTACTCTTCTTTCACTATTTTCAGTCATCTACTTCTCCTTTTTCTCTAATAACATCATGTTAAACAATGAACCACCCGAAGGCACCATAGGCATAACATTTTCAAGTCTGTGCACTATAACTTCTATGAAAGCAACAACATCTTTTTCAACAGCATCTTTAAGTGCCGCATCAAACTCCTCTTTCGTGCTTACTCTGTAACCTATGCCGCCAAAAGCTTCTGAGAGTTTTACAAAATCAGGCTGGACACTCAAGTCTGTCTCAGAGTGGCGTTTATCGTAAAAAAGTGTCTGCCACTGACGAACCATTCCAAGATAATTGTTATTTAAAATAATATTGATGACAGGCAATTTTTTTTCAACTGCCGTCATTAACTCTTGACAGTTCATCAAGATAGAACCATCACCCGTAAAGTTAACACTTGTCTGTTGTGGAGCTGCCGCTTTCACACCAAGTGCTGCGGGAAAACCAAAGCCCATAGTACCAAGACCGCCTGAGCTTATAAACTGACGAGGTCTTGAAAACGGATAAAACTGTGCTGTCCACATCTGATGCTGTCCAACATCTGTAGAGATGTTCGCATCATCACCAAGAAGCTCTCCAACACGCTCAATAACCCACTGTGGCTTCAGTTTTTCACTATCTTCATGGTATGTTAGAGGGTGCAGATCATCAAAGTTATTAATGGTCTCTCTCCATGATTCAAATTTTGACACATCGATTTTTGAACTTATCTCAAGCATCTCATTGACAACATTTTTAACATCACCAACTATCGGGAAGTCTGCATTGACAAGTTTCGAAATAGATGCCGGATCAATATCAACATGAATAACAGCTGCATTTTTCGCAAACTCAGAAAGTTTTCCTGTAACACGGTCATCAAATCTTGCTCCAAGCGCTATCACCAAATCTGTTTCACTCATTGCCATATTGGCCGCATAAGAGCCATGCATACCAAGCATTCCGATAAGATGCTCATCATCATGAGCAAGAACACCTCTTGCCATAAAAGTCTCAACAGCCGGAATACCTGTTTTGTGAACAAGCTCTCTTACTTCATAAGCTGCATTCGCATTGATAATACCTCCACCTAAGTAAAACAAAGGTCTTTTAGAATCTGCCATAGCCTCTATAGCTTTTTTGATCTGACGAGGATTCCCTTTTGTATGTGGCTTGTATGTTTCAAGTTTGACAGGTTGCGAGTAGTCAAACTCAGCGATCTGTGCTGTTACATCTTTTGGAATATCTACATGCACAGGACCCGGTCTTCCAGAAGATGCTATGTAAAATGCTTCTTTTAAAATACGAGGAAGATCTTTAGCATCTGTTACCAAGTAGTTATGTTTGGTACAACTTCTACTGATACCTACAGCATCTATCTCTTGAAAAGCATCGGTACCGATGAGGCTCATAGGGACCTGACCACTAATAACAACCAGTGGAATAGAGTCCATATATGCATCAGCAAGACCTGTGACGGCATTTGTAAAACCGGGACCACTTGTGATCATAGCAACGCCAACTTTACCACTAGCTTTTGCATAGCCCTCTGCAGCATGTACAGCAGCTTGTTCATGACGGTTTAAAATATGTTGAAATTTATCTTGTTTGTATATTTCATCGTAGACATTCATAATTGCTCCACCAGGGTAGCCAAATACTGTATCTACACCTTCGAGCGTTAAAGCTTCAATGACCATTTGTGCGCCACTAATTTGCATGAAAAGTCTCCTCTTTATTATCTAATTTAAAAAATTCGTTTATTATATAAAAAAGGAGCTATATTTGAGGTTAAAAGGTGATATAAATAATTATTCTAATATAGAATTAACTATCATTGCAGGCTTCCACATACTTGCAGATCCCTTTGTTTGACGTTCCAGGTTCAACTTTGTTTGTTGATAGTGTTTTTTAAACATATCAAAAAAGTTTTCTATCCTTTCATCGATACCAAAATATAAAATATAGTTTTTAATCCCGTTTTCTAAAACACGCTGATCTTTTTTATCATATAAAGCATTTTCCAGCTGCACTATATAACACAGCCCAAAGATAAATGCCAAAGAGATGTTTTTTGAACTTATGCTCATGTAGTTCTCAAGTGCTTTTTTCACACTTGTCACATCACCTTTTGCTGCAAAAAGTTTTGCTTTATTGAACTCTTTATTCCATTGATCTTGAAGTTTTTGACCATCTTCTGTGTCCATGAGATTATCTAAAGAATCTAAAAGGTTGTAAGCGAGTTGCATATCTTCATCTTCTATGGCATTAAAGAATTTTTGATATGATTCAACATCATACAAAAGTTCTTTTGCTTCTTGAGAGAACTCCGTAAAATCTACCAAGGTTCGCAGTATTTTCACAGCGGAGTGAGTATCACCATCTTGCATAAACTTTTGAGACTTTATATAGAGTGAATCCCCAAATTTCAATAAGGCATCATACTCCGGAAACTCTTTTAAAAACGGGTGCTGTTTTACAAGCTCAAAAGCAATTTTAAAATCTTTTTGCCCAACTGCGACCTTAAAGCGTTTATAAAGATCACCCTGAGTGAAAAGCTCTTGAATAAGAGGTGTTTTTTCACTGATCCCTCTGTATGGCAGCAGTAACTCCCTCGCTTTTTCCATGCTTCTTGGTTCAAGTGCATACTTCTGAGCTGCAATAAAGACTTTTTTCCAGTGTGCTTCAAGTGTTTTAAAAAGTTTTGACTCTTTATAGGAAGGATAGGCATTGGCTATGCCATATGCTAAAGAAATTTTTCCCTGTTTTACGGCTGTTGCAAACCTATCAAACTCACTATACTCTTTAATAATTTTTTTCATAATTGTATTTTTTGCCGGAATATTTTTAAATTTATCAAAGAGCTCTTTAGCGGTTTGTTTATCATTTTTTTGTAGAGAAAGTTTGGCACGCTCTAGTGTTTGTTCCCAAAGTTTTGAGACAAGTTTATATACTTTTGTATATTGTAACAGAGGGTTCTTATCAACATATTCCTGTATGAGATCATATTTTTGAGCCTGCAAGAGTTTTTTGAGCTCTACTTCATCTTCAAACAGATCATAAAAAAGAAGCTCTCCGCTCTCAGTGCCAATCACAAGATTTTGGTTTGATACACAAAAACATAAAGCAGTTATGCAGGACTTGAGCTTGATATACTTTGCACTTAAGAGAGTATAGTTTTGTAGTTCATATACTAAAACATAACCGAGTTCTGTTGCCAAAAAAAGAAACCTCTCTTCAGAGTCAAGCGCTATTTGAGTTACATTATCATGAATACCTTCTAGCCTCGCTAAAACAAAACCTGTGTAGATATCCCATATAATTGCTTTTGAATTTTTGTCTATACTTAAAAGCCTGTGCTGACTTAAAAACTGTAGTTTCATTACCGGTGCAGAATGTGCTTTAAGCATATGTTTTGGTGTTAAAGTAGCAATATTAAAAACCGAAATTCGTCTGTCATAACTGGCAGTCGCTACCCACTGTCCATTGGATGAAAAAGCAATATCATTTATGCTGTCTTTATGGATGGGGAGTGTGAAAACGATCTTACCTGTTTTTATATCAATGGCAAATGTTTTTCCATCATCACCACATGAGAACATATATCTGTTTTTAGGATCAATCCCTATACAGGAGATCTCACCCTGATGTCTGTCAACTTTTGCAACGGTTTTTTTACTTTTAACATTGTAAAGTTTGGCAGCTCTAGCGTCTGAGCTCAGTGCTCCAAAATAAGAAGCGTCACTGCTAAAAGCAACTACCCTTGTTTTATACCTCATATGAGAAATATTACCTTTAAAACCGGCAACAACACCAAATTTCTTACTATCTAAAAACCTTATGGTTGTTTTGGAGTCAACAACCAAAAGATTGTCATTGTCCAATAATTTTATGAGTATAATTGGCAGTTTAAAATTTTTCTCTATTGCTGGTTCCATATGTGCTAATCTCTTAA
>JALUKO010000020.1 GCA_027056525.1 Helicobacteraceae bacterium
TTACTATGATCGTTTTTATGGTACCGCTTTTTAGTTCTATGGGGCTTATGGCTGTTTTATTTACCCTTTTTGGTGTTTTTGCCGGGCTTTTAATGGTCCCTCTCAATGCACACATACAGTTTCTCTCTCCTCGGGTTCATCTGGGTACGGTACTTGCCGGAAGCAACTTTATACAAAATATTTTTATGTTTAGTTTTTTACTTTTGACAACACTTTTTGCATACTTTGGCATGGATGCAGAGGTGCTGTTTTACCTCATGGGCTTTGTTGGTATATATATGAGTGTTGTGGTGCTGAGACGTTATGATGTGATGAGTATTTGGGCACTTTTGGAACTTATCTTTAAAACACGTCATAAGTACAATTATTATGGGCTTGAAAATATTCCAAATGAGTCTGCGGTGTTGTTACTTGGAAACCACGTAAGTTGGATAGACTGGATCATCACCCAGTTCCCGATAAAACAACGCATACATTTTTTAATGGATAAAGAGATATACCACTGGAAGTTTCTTCACCCCTTGTTCAAAAAAGGTGAAACGATACCCCTCTCACCAAAAGCTTTTAAAGATGCTTTTGCTGAAACTTCCAAAAGGCTAAAAGATGGTAAAATAGTGGCTTTGTTTCCAGAAGGCGGCATAAGCAAAAGTGGTGAAATTGAGAAGTTTTACAAAGGTTATGAGCTAATTGACAAAGATTACGAAGGAGTGATCGTTCCGTTTTTTATCGAGGGTGTTTTTGGAAGTATCTTCTCAAAATATAAGGGCAAAAACAAAAAGAGGGCTTTTAGAAGAAGAGAGATAAATCTCTATTTTGCTCCACCGGTTCCAAAAGAGACAACAGCAGAAGAACTCAGAGAAATAATAATACAATTAAAGGAAAAATATGAAACTCAATAAACCAAAATATTCACTTTTTAAAAATGGACGCTATGCAGTGGAGGGCTTTATTGATATCACAAAAAATGAGAGTTCTTTCAAGTTGCAGTTACTTATGTTTTTTGTGATGGCAATTGTGGCATGGATCTTGCCTATAGGTTTTGGATATGCAAGTATTTTGTTTTTGTCTTTGTTCATCCCCATTATGGCGGAAGTTGCAAACAGTTCCATAGAGAGAGTGGTTGATTTGGTGACGACAGACTACCATATACTTGCAAAACAGGCTAAAGATGCGGGTGCTACACTTGTTTTACTAAGTCTTATTTTAACAGCGGGGATATGGGCAGCGGTTTTGCTTGTTGCCTTTGAATTGGTTTAGGACTGTAAAAACAGTATAATAATACTTTTAAAATTTACTTATATTTATGGGGAGTTTCTTTTGAGAACAACATTGATTATCGGTGCAGGTGGTGTAGGTCGTGTAGTTGTGCACAAGTGTGTACAAAATGCAGATGTTTTTGGCAAGATTGTTTTAGCAAGCAGAACGCAGTCAAAATGTGATGAGATAGCTTCTGAACTTCCAGAAGCTCTTATACAAACAACTACTGTTGATGCCGATAATACACAAGAGCTTATACAACTCATACAATCATGTGGTGCGGATATAGTGATCAATGTTGCACTCCCTTATCAGGATCTTACTATCATGGATGCCTGTATAGCGACAAAAACTCCTTATCTTGATACTGCA
>JALUKO010000021.1 GCA_027056525.1 Helicobacteraceae bacterium
ATGCACTTGGCTTCTGGAAAAGATATAGTGCTTACACCGCTGAAAAAACTCAAAGAGGATGAAAAACTCTCTAAAAAAGCACTCTTAGCGATGGACACTATCTCTGCACATACCGACAATATGGAGTGTTACACCTGTCATGCAACCTGGGCACCGCAATGTTACGGGTGTCATGTGAAGGTGGACTACTCTGATGGAAAGCAAAACCCTGATTATCTCAAGGCTTCGCACGATCATGATATTTACGGTAAAACAGGTGGGATGAAAAATATAAAAGATTATTTGGTAGATGGCAAGGTGACAGAAACCAGAAGTTTTTTACGTTGGGAAGATCCTGCACTCTCACAAAACGGTGAAGGGCGAATATCTCCAACAATTCCCGGATGTCAAACAACCATTACGGTTATAGGCAAAGATGGCAAAGCACTTTTGCAAAACCATATCTTTAAGATCCCAAATGTAGAGGGTGCAGGAGAGGAGGGGCAAAATGCCATAGATATGGCACCGATTCAGCCCCATACCATCTCTAAATATGCAAGAAGCTGTGAGAGTTGCCATACAACACCAAAAGCTCAAGGGCTTGGCATAGCAGGTTCTAGAAGTACGGCAGATCCTTCACAAACGGTGATCATAGATCTCATGAGTGCGGGTGGAAAGATCATCCCGAGTATTGTTGATGAGCAGTTTCCTGCCATTGCAAACCTGCACTATGATTATTCCAAGTTCTTAGATGAAAACGGAACACAGCTTATGACGGTAGGGCATCACTGGAGTTTGTCCTCTGCACTCTCAAAAGAGCAGCGTGACAAGCTTGACAGAAGCGGCGTGTGTTTTTCATGTCATCAGGATATTCCAAAAGGGAACTTGGCAGTTTCTGCTATGACACATGTAGCAGAGATGGCGGATATAAACGTAGATAACAAAACGCACGCGGATATCTTAAATAAGATCTTAAGCATTGGAGCTTTTGTTCAGGTTTTAGGCGGTATTGTAGTGGGTATGCTTATAATGTTCGCGATCTATATTATATTTTTTAAAAAACAAAGAGTCAACCCGAGAAATCATGGTTGGAAATAGATGAATATTTTTAAAATCAAAGAGAGTTTATGAAAAGATTAACAAAAGAAGAAGCGCTTGACTTGATCAAAAATGCAGACCTTAAAGAGCTTGGTCGCATGGCAAGTGAGCGAAAAAAAGAGCTTCACCCAAAGGGTATAACAACATTTGTAGTTGATAGAAATATAAACTACACGAACATATGTTGGGTTGATTGTAAGTTTTGTGCTTTTTACAGACATGAAAAAGATGAAGATGCCTATGTGTTGAGTTTTGATGAGATCGATGCAAAGATAGATGAACTGCTGCAGATCGGTGGAACACAGATCTTGTTTCAAGGTGGTGTCCATCCAAAACTAAAAATAGAGTGGTACGAGGATCTTGTAGAGCATATCCATACCAAGTACCCCCAAATCACTATCCACGGATTTAGCTCTATAGAGATCGACTTTATCGCCAAAGTTTCACGCATAAGTGTGGAAGAGGTACTGCAGCGACTTAAAAACAAAGGTTTGGCTTCCATTCCGGGTGCGGGTGCCGAGATACTCTCTGATGAGGTGCGTGATAT
>JALUKO010000022.1 GCA_027056525.1 Helicobacteraceae bacterium
ATGAAAATTTTAAATCTGGCACTTGATGGTTTGTATTTGGTCTGTTCAATAAGGTCTCTGATATCATCAATTTTACGTGAGCTTGCAGCATCCATCTCCACTATATCCATATGGCGGTTCTCAAGAGCCAAAATACAGTTTTGGCACACGCCACAGGGCTGATGAGAGACCCCTTTCTCACAAATGAGTGCTTTTGCAAAAATCCGTGCTGTTGAAGTTTTTCCACTTCCTCGAAGCCCTGAAAAAAGGTAAGCATGGGAAAGCCTGTTGGAATCAAGTGCGAGTGAAAGGGTCTGAGCAATTGTTTCTTGCCCTATAAGTTCATCAAAATTTGTCGGTCTATATTTTCTTGCTAATACTTCTGAACTTTCTTTCACTTAGCATACTCCATTTTTAAGTAGAATGATTTTACCATTTAAAGAGTTAAACTATTATCAATTAAGGTGATGTTTCCTCGTGAAAGTTTTATAAGAGATTCTTTCTCCATTTTTTTGAGTGTTCGACTTACTACAACTCGGGTAGAACCTATGTAGTTTGCTAACTCTTCATGGGTAACAGTGACAATAGGAGTATTTTGTGAGCGTAGCCATTCATATATTCTTTCATCAAGTTGTTTAAACTTGATGCTCTCTAAAACTCTTGCCACGCTGTCAAGTCTAAGTATGAGAAGTGAAAATATATAACATTGATAGTTTGGGTTGTTTCGCATAAACTGCATAACTATATCTTTGTTTAAAAGATAACCTTTGATAGGGGTAACCGTAGTGGCAGAGCCTATAACGGGTATTTGGTTTATGGTTGAAGTTGTGTTTACTATACATTGTTCATAAGGATGAAGGTTATAAAGGGTTATCTCATTGATCCCCTCACCTTGTATGTAAACACGAACCTCACCATCTTCTAAAAGTAAAATATCTTTAGTTATATCACCTTGGTAGAAGAGTGTTACACCGGCATCTATTGAGACTGGCTGTAAACTTTTGAGTAGCACTTCTTGCTCTTCATTTGTAAGCTCATCATAAAAATCGAAATTATTTAATTGCATTATCTTTTACCTCGTATTTAAAAAGATTATAGCTGAGTAAATATAACTTTTTTATTGTTTTATTTTTTACATCCGGTGTCTAATTTAATTATTGGGTAAAATGGACAAAATCCTATAGCTCCGGTTAAAAGAGGTATGGAGCCAATAGCCGTAAGTAAAATATTGCTTGTTGTAAACCCGTAAATCATTAAAGCCAGTCCAATGATAACTCTAAGTACTCTGTCCAGTTTTCCTGCATTTATACACATAGTAGATCCTTTTTTGTTTCTTAAGTCATACTATAGGAAAATAAAAGATTGAAGTGTGTTACTTAGGTTACATAAGGATGAAATTTAATTCTTAAGCCATTTAGATGCTACTTTTTTGAGTGCCTCAGGATTTTCAGAAGCAAAAAATTTCAAAGCTGTTTTTTCATAGTTGTGGGTAAAATCAAACTCTTTTTCGAGGTATTCAACTATGGCATCTCCCGAATGGATGAGCAGCGTCTCTTTAGAAAAATAGTTTTGAAGTGCATTGTGAAGTAGCGGGAAGTGTGTGCAGCCAAGTATGACGGCATCAGGATCTTTGAGCATATGAAAATAATGTTTGAGTGTTGCTTCTAGTATTTCACCCTCATATATCTCCTCTTCTACTAAAGGAACAAAAAGTCCGGTTGCTTTTGCCTGAAGGTTTTTAAATCCGAGTGATCTGAGCTTATGCTCATATGCTTGAGAGTTTATGGTTGCATTTGTGCCAATAATAAGGATATTCTTGTTTGTATCTTTAAGGGCATTGGAAGCGGCAAGTGCGCCCGCTTCAACCACTCCATAAACAGGGCACGAAGCACTCTCTCTCATCTCATTAAGTGCATAGGCACTCACAGTATTACAGGCAACAATAATAAGATCAAGTTCAAAGTTTTTGAAAAATTCTACAGCTTCAATGGCGTAGCGAATAATGGTGTTTTTGTCTTTGATGCCATAAGGCACGCGGGCGGTGTCGCCAAAGTAGATGATCTCTTCAAAGAGTTTATGCTCTAGAAGTGACTTAACAACACTCAAGCCACCGATCCCGCTGTCAAATACTCCAATTTTCATAGTATTAGTTTGTGTTCATACTCTCTAAAAATTCTGCATTGGTAGCTTTTTTACCCATAGTGTTGTAGATAAATTTAAGAGCTTCCACTTCGTTATCTTGTTTATGTAACATTTGACGTAAGATGAACACTTTTTGCAACACTTCAGGACCAATAAGAAGTTCATCTTTTCTTGTGCCTGATTTAAGTATATCAATAGCAGGGAAGATTCTTCTTTCTGCGATTTTTCTATCGAGTACAACTTCAGAGTTTCCTGTTCCCTTAAATTCTTCAAAGATCACTTCATCCATGCGGCTTCCCGTATCCACAAGAGCAGTGGCAATGATAGTAAGACTTCCACCGTGCTCGATGTTACGTGCTGCTCCAAAGAAGCGTTTTGGTTTATGCAGTGCATTGGCGTCTACACCACCGGAGAGCACTTTCCCGCTTGAAGGTGTTACCGTGTTATATGCACGAGCCAAACGGGTAATAGAGTCAAGTAAAATCACCACATCACGACCAAGCTCTACTCTACGTTTAGCTTTTTCTATAACCATTTCTGCAACTTTTACATGGTTTTTTGCAGGCATATCAAAAGTGGAACTGTACACTTCACCTTTGACGCTGCGTTCCATATCTGTGACCTCTTCTGGACGTTCATCAACTAAAAGAACCATAAGGTCGATCTCCGGATGGTTTGCCGTGATACCATGAGCAATCTCTTTGAGAAGTTCTGTTTTACCACTTCTAGGGGGTGCAACGATAAGCCCACGTTGACCTTTACCTATAGGTGAGAAAAGATCCATCATACGACCGGTTAAGCCTTTTTCTCTATACTCGAGTTTGATCTGCTGTGTTGCGTAAAGTGGAGTGAGGTTCTCAAACAGAGGTCTTTTTTTACTCTCTTCGGGTGGCAGGGAGTTGACAGCTTCTATTTTAATAAGTGCATAATAACGCTCTTGATCTTTTGGAGGACGAACCTGCCCTGTGACCACATCCCCGTTTCTAAGAGCAAAACGGCGTATTTGAGTGTTAGAGACGTAAGCATCATTGATACTTTCATTAAAGCTTTTATCGATAGAACGTATAAAACCGTAACCATCAGGCATAATCTCTAAAATACCGCTAAAGAGAATGAAGCCCCCTTGTGCGGTTTGTGCTTTGAGTATCTCAAAAATAACATCTTGGCGTTTGAGCTCATTTGGATGTTCAACTCCAAGTTCTGTTGCGATCTCGACAAGATCCTGGATGCTTTTTGTACGCAACTCTTCTACACTTGAGCCTTTTACAGGTGTATGTGTTCTTGACTTTGAGTTATTTCTACTATTATTCTTTGTGTTTTTACGCGGTGTTTGTGAAGTGTTTTCACTCATGTAATTGCTGCCTTAACGTGTTGGAATTTCTTTGCAGAGAGGGAAAGTTTTAATTATATTAATAGTGTAATTATACTCACTTGTATAGGTGAAAGTCAAGTTTGTGTAGTTACGTTTACTTCAAGGTTTGAAATACTCTCTACAAAAGAGGAAATATCTGTTTTTGCTTCCAAGAGTGTTATATGGGTTGCTTCTGAGAGTTTTCTAATCTCATCGGCAACTACGGCAAAACCTCTTCCGTGTTCACCGGCTCGAGCCGCTTCTATGGCGGCATTGAGTGCTAGAAGGTTTATTTTGTCCGCAATATCGGAGATATTTTGCAATATTTGAAAAATATTATTGCTTTTGCTTTGCAGTGCAACTAACATCTCTTGTGTTTGTTGATTGTGATCTTCATTACTTTTGTACAGATCTAGTGCTGTGCTTAGTGAATCTTTTTCTTTTTGAAGCCTATTCATACTGTTTTGTAAGTGAGATATGCTTTTTTGTGTTTGTATTTGTATATCAGCTATTTGTTGTGTCGCATTATCTTGCGTTTGTAAAATCTCATTTTTATATTGGGCTAAATGATTTTTTTCAGTTTGTAGGTTTTGTTGTAAGTTTTTGTTTTGAGAGAGAATTTGATCATTTTCCTGTTTCAAAGAACTATAGTCCTCTTTCGCATTGGAGAGTTCTTTTTCATAGTGCATTTTCATATCAGTGAGCATAGAATGTGTTTTTTTCTTTTGAAGAAACAAGAGAAGAGACAGTACCATAAATGCCAAAAGAAATAAAACAAAAACAAGAGAGGGAATGAAACTGGATTTTTCTTGAGGCTGAGCGTTTGAGACCTGCACAAAAAGTGATTGAGCATTATCTATCATCGCTAGGTAAGAAGTTCTAAGTTGCTCTATCTCTTGTGTGTCAAGAGTGTTGTTGTGTTCATGAAGTTTTGAGAAAAGTTTCAAAGTTTCCTCTTGAAGTTGTTGTATCTCTGAGAATTTTGCTTTTTTTTCTAGCAATGATAAGAGAATTTTTTCATGTGTTGATAATCCTAAGTAGTATAAAGAAAGCTTCTCTTGAACACTCAACTTTGCAGATATCTTGTCAATTTTGGTAGTGAAGTTGTTATAAGCATTTTCCAATGTTGTAACTTCTAGAGCATGGAGATGTATATAAAAAAATAAGATGATCAAAAAGTGTTTCATAAATGACCTTTTAGCATTATTTATGCCAGTTTTTTAAGTTAATAGTAAAAAATATAAAGGTACAATGTACATATTATTACATTTTAATCAAATTTAAGGCTTTTACATGAGTATAAAAAATAAGTTAATTGGCGTAATGGCTATCTCTATTGTTTCTGTGTTGGTCAATATCTATATTGTGAGTTATATGCTGAAGCAGAGTGAGCAGTTGCAAAATACAAAGTTGTCTATTTTTGAACTCAATAGTGATCTGCAACAACTCAAACAAGATACAAAGAATTTTTTAGAGTATAAAGATGCCAAATATGAGCAAAATTTCCAAGAAAACTATAAAAATATTATCAACAGTACAAAAGAGTTTAAAACAGAACTACAAGATCTTGGACTAGATACAACCATAGTAGAACAGTTGGGACATAATTTTCTTTTGTTTAAAAATAATTTTGAGAGAGTGGTGGATATTCAAAAAACTTTGGGTTACAACAATAAACAAGGGCTTAAAAAAGCACTGAATTCTGCGGTTAAAAAAGCAGAAATAAATGCAAAAAGATTACAAAATCAAGATATATTTTCTATGGTTCTTACACTTAGAAACCTTGAAAAAAGTTTTATGCTGACACACAACAAAAAATATGTGAAAAAATTTAAACGCTCCTATAATGCTTTGATCTATTTTATTGATGGTAACTTTAAAGGTGAAACGGATATTAAAAAGAATTTAGAGAATTATAAAAAAAGTTTTATAGCATTTGCAAAAGCAACGGAGAAAAAAGGTTTAGACTCAAGTAAAGGGGTACTTGGCGAAATGAACAGTATCTCAGACAAAAATGAAAAACTTTTCAAAAAGATGCTCGATACCTATTCTCCACTTTTAGAAGATCGTATCTCCTCTTTGGAAACAGTATCTTTGATGGTGCAACTTGCTTTTGGAGCGCTTATGGTATTTATAATTATACTTCTTATAAACAGTATAGTCTCCCCTATAAAAAGATTGATTGCGACTGCTAAAGATCTTACAGGGGGGGATGGTGATCTTACCATCAGACTCGATACAAGCTCTAAAGATGAGATCGCAGAGGCAAACCACTATATCAACGGCTTTATAGAAAAAGTACAGACTGTGC
>JALUKO010000023.1 GCA_027056525.1 Helicobacteraceae bacterium
TGAAAATATGGCCAATCTGGAACTGCATAAAGACCAGCCTATTCACCTTCTGGCAGCCAATTTACGCCGGGCTTTTTCAGGCATTGTGGCCGGCAATGTCAAAGATGACGGCATACGCCTGATTGAGGAACACGGTAAATTTCAGATCAGCGGTGATAAGGAAATCATGGAGCCCATGGATGCCCTGCTACAGTCTTTTGTAGAACAGTTCAGAATGAAACTGCCAGGCAGTGAATATATTCCCTGTTATGAGATTGTGGAGTAGTAAATAATTATGAGCGTTTATACAGTTATTTTTACACCCTCATATTATTTCCTATATATAACGATGATCCAATAACTTATCTGTTTTGCACGGATCTGAGAGGCGTGTAAAACAGTCAAGTTATTAGCTTGGTGATATTTCGTTTATTGCTTTAATCACGCGAAACAATCTCTAAAGTAACAGATGATATAGGAATTATTCGCTTTACAATCCCAGAAACTAGGTTTGACCATGTTTTATCATTAATTTTATACCCAGGATTGCAGCTTAATATTGAGTCGTGATAAGTATTATGCCGAACAAGCCCGTCTTTAAATTCAAGTTCAATAATTACATGACTATCTGTTTCTTCAATATTCTTAACCTTATCTATTCTTGTAAATGAGTCATTATGAAATGATACATCTTGAGCGTAAAACATTGCTAGTTGCAGGTTAGAACGGTACTCTCTTTTTACATAGTGAAGCACCTTTATTTCTTCCCGTAAGAATTCAATTCTATCAGTGATATTTAGCTCTTCAGTAGTAGGCGGTTGATTCATTTTTCTTACTCCAGACCTTATTTGCATCAACCTGTTTGCTAATTCATTTAGCTCTTTTTTCAAAGGTCTTACTTTATTTCGATAATCCTCGAATAGTTTCTCTTCCCGAATTTCCCATTCTGATGCAGTTTTTATACAATCTTCCTTTTCTATTGCTATTACCAAAGCACCTCTACCAAACTTAAGGTGGTAAAGTTCATAATCAGAAAGAGCGCTTAGATTAAAGATTTTACTCATAGCTTTCTATAATGCATTTTCAAAATAACGTTTAATCTGAGGGACTGAACATCTTTTAGCATCGCCCCTCTCTAATGAATTGTTATGTGCTGTAATGCTTTTTTAAATGTAACAATTTCTGTTGGATAAATGTATATGATTATTCATATCTTTCATCGTCTTTTTCATCACTATGTCCATTGTATTCATCATTGTTTGGATTAAGCTGATCTGCATGGTTATCTAAGCTATCCCAGTATGCGTCATTATTTGGATTCATACTATCACTGCGGTCATCATTTGGTGTTCTGCCCATTACAGTTTCCTCTAGAAATAAATAATAAAATATCCTTTCTTTAACACATTAAAATCCTTCTTGTATTCTAAATTATCAATTCAATAATGAACGGTAGCTGAACAAATATATAATGCACATAACGCTATGCTCAGCGGCAAGGTTCTTTCAAGAAGGTTCTTTCAAGACACCCATTAAAAGAGGTTCTTTCAAGACACCCATTAAAAGAATAACTCTTTGAATATTTGATTTTTGTACAAATATATTGCATACTTTATAAAAACAATCGGTAAAGCAGATTAA
>JALUKO010000024.1 GCA_027056525.1 Helicobacteraceae bacterium
CTATCTTATTCGCTTTCTTGATAATGAAGTGCGAAAGACTTCTATAAACAAAGTCGTGGTTGGTTTGAGTGGTGGGCTTGATTCTGCGGTTGTAGCTGTTTTGGCACAAAAAGCTTTTAAAGATGATCTTTTATGTGTAATGATGCCTTCACATTATTCTTCACAAAGCTCTTTAGATGACGCACAAGAACTTTGTGAAGAGTTTCAGATGAGAGTTATCACATCATCGATAGAACCTATGTTGAGAGCTTATGAAAAGATCACTCCCGATATGGACAATCTGCGTAAGGGAAATTTCTCGTCGCGTATGAGAATGGCGACCCTTTTTGATATATCTGCACGTGAGAATGCACTTGTTTTAGGTACTAGTAATAAAAGTGAATTGATGCTCGGATATGGAACGCTTTATGGTGATCTCTCGAGCGCCGTTAATCCCATAGGGGATTTGTATAAAAGTGAGGTCTATGAGTTGGCAGAGTATCTTGGTGTGAGCCAAAGTATTATACAAAAAGCACCCTCGGCTGACCTGTGGGATGGGCAAAGTGATGAAGCTGATCTCGGTTACAGCTATGCACAGCTTGATGAAGCCTTGAAACTTTATGTAGAAGAGAGACTGAGTAAAAAAGAGATTATCAAAAAAGGTGTTGATGAGAAGATGCTGGAGATGATCATAGGCAGAATTTTCCGTAATCAGTTCAAAAGAAAGATGCCTGTGATTGCAAAATTGACATCAAGAACCATTAATCATGATTTTAATTATCCAAGAGATATAACTTTATAAGGAGAAGAGATGAAAATTCCATTTAGTAGATATATTAGCGGACGCAAGGAACACTCCAATGTGAGTGATGTTTTAGATGGAGAAGATGTTAATCAGGTAGAAGAGCTGGAAGATGAGTTCAAAACATATGTCGGTGCAGAGTATGCCCTGGCAACTTCTCATGGAACATCTGCATTGCATTTAGCAATGTTGGCACTTGATTTGAAACGTGGAGACAAGGTTGTATGTTCTGTCAATGCACATCCAAATGTTCCAGAAGTTGTTCGCCATTTTGATGCAGAGCCGGTTTTTATAGATATAGATGCAAATACTTACAATATAAATCTGGAGGCGCTGGAAGTTTACCTGCAAGAGAACAGATCGAAAAAACTTAAAGCAGTCGTAGTGACACATGTTGCAGGGCAGTGTATAGACCTTGAGAGACTTTACGCTATGGCAAAGGCCAACGATGTAAAAGTGGTTGAAGATGCCTGTGATGCTCTTGGTGCCACTTACAACGGAGAAAAGATTGGTTCAACCGGTGCCGATATAACATGTTTTAATTTTTCATCTCATTTGAGAAAAAATGTATGTAACGGTGGTATGCTTGTTACAAATGATGATGAGATTATGGAAAGAGCAAGACTTCTGGCAAATCATGCTATTGTTCGTGATGAAGATGCGTTAGAGTATATTTACGATGTTGTCGATATAGGAAATGACTACTCTTTGAGTCAGTTAAATGCTGCATATATCAGAGCACAGATACAAGAGCAAGATAAAAATATAGCAAGACAAAGAGAGATCGCAAAAATGTACAGTGAAGCTCTTGATGGGGTAGAACATGTCACAATTCC
>JALUKO010000025.1 GCA_027056525.1 Helicobacteraceae bacterium
GCCTGAACAGACTTGACATTCACACCATCTTCTTTGTCTCTGACATAAGCAAAAAGGTCTATGGTATTGTTTGCTGAAGCAATATCTACAACATAAGAAAGTGCTCCCGCATAACTCACAACAGGAGGATGGTTTCCAACCAGCACTGCAAATGATCTGCTAGTGCTTAGATTTCCATCGCTTGCACTTACCACAATAGTGTGTTCACCGTTTTGCAGATTTACATCTCTGTTTTCAGTTGCTACACCATCATCAAGTTTATAGCTAAGTGTCACAGTATCGCCATTAGGATCATATGCATACGCATATATTGTGTAATCACCCACAGGGATAACACCATTGAGATCTGCATATCTTCCAGTTGAAGCATTATAGAAGTACACACCGTTAATGACAGGAGCACGGTTTTGAAGAACTTCTAAGGTTGCACTTGCTTCTGCACTCAATGCGCCATCAGAAAAAGTTGCTTTAAGATCATATGATCCACCACTTAAATTTTTTGGTGTGATAGCAGAAACCTCAGCATTTGTGAGATCAAGCTCTCCATACATATAATCATAACCTGTCCCTTGATAATGCGCTTCAAGAGTATAGTGAGTTCCCTCAACCAAAGTGGTTCCATTGAGCGTTAAGCCATCAAAGGTAATGGCATCCCCATTTGCATCATCAGCACTTACGTAAAACTTAACTTTCGTGGCTTTTTCACTAATATTATTGTTTCTAAAGTACGCACTCACTCGCGGTGCTTTATTTGCATCTTGTACGGTAACGCTTAAAGATCTCGTGCTATCAGCTGTTTCTGGGGCAACTACAGCACCATTTGCATTAACGCTAACAACTGTGGAGCGATATTGTACACTGTAAGTTACATTTGGTTTTACTTTAAAGCTTGCTATACCATTTTCATCCACTGTTGCCGCTTGATAAAAATAATCACTATAACTGCCATTGAAAACAAATACAGTATCTTCCCCTTTGCTACCATCTATATTGAGAGGAGTTACCTGCAATGTCGTGCTAAATGGATTTTGAACAACAACATCAAGATCATAATCACACTTATCATCTGTAGTATTTGCCACTATGTCATTATTATCTACTTGAACCTCTGTCCATCCTGACATATATCCATAATAAGTGATCTCATAATCATCAAGATTATCTCCTGCGGTCAGTGCAACACTTGCTTCCCCATTTGCATCTGAGTAAGCATATGAGTATGCCGTACCGTTTCTCACAGTGAAGTTAAGACTAGTGATCGGGCTGTCGTATTGATCCGTTGCTTTTATACAAAGATTCTTTGGACGCTCAATTGCAAAATCATAATCAAGGTTCAGGTATTGACCCCAGTTTTCTGTCACACACATAGTTGCGTATGCTCTTGAATTTGCTGAATCTGCCGCACTTGTATAAACAGCTTCACCAAGATAACTCCAGATACCTGATGCGTAACTATAATACCACATCGGTATTTCAAATTCAGGTGTGCTATTATCATCATCACCCATCTGCTCTATAAGTGTTACTTGCGTATCCCCCAAATAACGAACTTTCGTTTGCAAACAATTGTCCCAATCCACTGCTTGTGGACGAAGTTTAGAAGCTTTAATCGCAGATGTATCAAGCTCTATCGGATCTCCATTTTGATCCGTTAAACTCACCAAATCAAAACCAACCGAGACCAATCTTGAAGGGGTTGTTGCACCATCTTTACCTTCACCCTTGTACTCACCTGGAAAATACTTACTGTCTTGCGGATCTGTCGGATCAAACGCTTTCATATCAGCACGCACTTCCGTAACATCATCAGGGATAGCATCGAGTGGAATAACAGAAGTTGAAAGATCATCCTCACCAAAACTTGGATCATCCGCTTCTGCTCTTAATTCACTTAGAGACATTATTTTCGCAAAAGATGTTATTCCCGTGGCTGAGTGCTTCATACCAATTTTCAGGTAACTGCCTGCAGTGGTTGTGTTTTTGTCAATTGCAAGTACTTCTGTAAATACAGGCATAGCTGCTGCATCAGCCAAGATCGAAGCACTTTGACCGTTTGCGAGGGTGACAATTTTTGTCACAGGAGCATAGCCGTTTTTACGAACTGTCAATTGTGCCTGTGTTACCCCCTCCTCTGGAATCTGTATGTTCTCAAATGCAAAGGAGCCATCTGATAAAACAGATGATGTATACACAATATCTGTTCCACCAAACACCCCGTCACCATTACCATCAACTACAACTACCGCAGAAGCCTCTTCATCAACGCCAGACACAACATTACTCGCGCCGACT
This sequence comes from Helicobacteraceae bacterium, assembly GCA_027056525.1. Lineage (GTDB taxonomy): Bacteria > Campylobacterota > Campylobacteria > Campylobacterales > Sulfurimonadaceae > Sulfurimonas. The sequence goes on from JALUKO010000025.1 coordinate 2,293, forward strand.
CTCGACACTGAAGGGCTTGTAGCACTTGAACTCGCTATAGTACCACTTAACGACGCGGAACCATTGAGCACAGTAGAGGATGACGTACCGCCATCATCTCCACCACCTCCACCACTGCTACTACACGCACTCATACCTATGAGCATTGCTGTCGCAACAGAGAGAAGTGATAACTTCAACATATATGATTTCATTGTTTCTCCTTTATTCTCTACCTATAATAACTTTAACACATACTATTATAGTGTTTTCTTAAAGTTTAAATAATATGAAAAAATATCATAAAAAAATATTTTTGAGATATAAAGATATTGTTTTTAACGGTGCCTAACGTGTAAAATTGATTATTAAATAGCATTAAGATTTGATGATTTTGAAGAAAAAGACTCCCTCTCAGATACCTGCGGCACATGACAATTCAAGGTGTGCTGCTGTATTCCTACCCTGACACAGTATCTCAAAATACCATTGCACAGGTCTAAAAGGAAGCGGTGGAATTATATCTAAAAAAGCTAAAATTACAAAGTTTAACTTGGAATTGTTTGAATTGCGACCTTTATAGCTTGAAAATAACCCTCATAATCAAAAGTATCATTCGTATCTGCCGCAGCCAGTTCTATCGCTTTTGCCATCTCGTAGATCTCCTGAAACTTTAAATTTCCGGCACTTCCCTTGATAGAGTGAGCATATGCCTTGATCGCATTCATATCTTTCTTGCTTATGGCTTCACCCAAAGGGTTCATAATAGAGTCCGACTCTTCGAGGAAACTTCCTATCAACATAGGCATATGCTTTGGCTTCAGTCCTATTTCACTCGCCATAGCATCATAATCAAGATCACTATAATCTGGTGTAAGTATTGACATTTAGAGCACCTTTTACTTTTTTTTATGCAAAATTGTATCATAATGATATCACTTCTAGATTAATCTAAGTCAAAGGCTTTACATAAATGTTATATGTTCATACCGCTTTAAAGTCAGAAGCGCAAGCTTTTGTAGACAGATATAAACTTACCAAAAGGAGATTAGATCAATTTACTTTTTATACAAATGCAACTATGTGCGTTATTATCAGCGGGATCGGTACTGAGCAAACTCAAAAATCTTTAGGAGTTCTTATCAAGTATTTTCCTCCTGCTTCTGATGATATTTTTATCAATGTCGGCATATGTGCAGCATCCTGTAAATATACTATCGGGGAGCTTATTGAAGTCGCTTCTATAAAACATAAAGATCAAACCTATACTCTTAAACACCATATCAACACTTATATCAACTGTGTAGATACACCCCAATTCACTTCTGAATATGAGATCGTAGATATGGAGTCATTTGGTTTTTATACTGCACTCAAAGACAAAACACAGCATATCCATATCTTCAAGGTTGTCTCCGACCACTTTGAACCCCATAAAGTAAACAAAGAGGATACAAAAAAACTTATTTTTAATGCAATAGATGCTATAAATAATAAAATAAAGGTTAGTTCATGAAAAACGCAGTTGTTACTGGTGCTCGCAGTGGCATAGGAAAAGCAATCACATTAAGACTTTTGGCACTTGGTTATAAAGTTATCGGTATCAGTAGAACTATTGAGCAAGAAGATATCAACCATAAAAACTTTATAGCGCTCAAGGCCGATCTTTCAAAAGCTGATGAAACCATAAAGCTCTCTAAACAACTACAAAAAGAAAATATATCGATACTTGTCAATAGCGCAGGTTTTGGAAGATTCGCACCACATGAGGAGTTAAGTGCGCACATAATCACAAAGATGACTTTTGTCAACCTTAGTGCGCCTATGCTTTTAACGAACGCTTTATTGCGAGACCTTAAAAAAAACAGCGGTTATCTTATCAACATAAATTCCATAGAAGCACTTCGTTCAAGTAAATTCGCAGCACTCTACAGTGCAACAAAAGCCGGACTTAAAGCCTTTGGTGATGCTCTTTTTGAAGAAACACGAAAAAGTGAACTCAGTATCACCAACATCAACCCCGATATGACACAAAGTGCATTTTATGATGAGCTTCGCTTTTCTCCAAGCCCAAAGGAATACGAAAAACTTCTCACTTCCGATATAGCTGATGCCGTTGAGCATATACTCAGCATGCGAAAGGGCGCTGTGGTCAGTGAGTACACCATAAGAAGCTTATGTTTTGGTATAGAGAAAAAAACTAAGAAGTGATATCAAACTTGTTTAAAGAGACCCTCTCAGTAGAGTTTAAAAAAGCAATATTTTTTTTAATTTTCATCATATCGGCAGCCGTTTGATCTTTAAGGGTGTGAAGAAGTTCAAGGGCTTCTCTTAAAAGGTAAATAGCCTGCTCCTTGGACTCTTTGTCTTCATATTTTGGAATATCGTCAAGCAGTTTTTGTAAAGAATCGGTATTTTTTTCAATAATGGCTATTTTTAAGCTATTGAGCCACATTGCTTGTTTCTCTCCATGCTTCTAAAAGCCCTTTAAAAACATTGGTACACTCATCAAGTTTTGCGACATCATTTTCTATCCCCGCAGCTGTTAAAAGCTGAATCTGATAATTATACAACCCTTCCAAATACTCAGCTATCTGCCCCTGAGAGATATCAAGAACTGAAATAAGCTCTGTAACAATAGCGATCGAACGATTAATCCAGTAAACACGTTTCTCTACATCAGAGTCTTTGATCGCTTTTTTCGCCTGTGCATTGAAACGGAGCACACCTTCATACAGCATCTCTATCAGTTTTGCCGGTGATTCAACACCTATATTGTTTTGTGCGTACACATTATGCGCTACATTCCCATACATCTCAGATCCCTTTTTTATGTTCTTTGTTTTCACTATTTAAATCGACACTTTCTCAATTTACTTGAATTATTTAGTTGTCATTATTTGATGTATTTTGCATCTCTGTAAACATTGATGAAGCATTATTAAGTTGTGCTATCATCGCATCATATGCAGCATACTGCTGTTTCAAGATTTCATACTTGGCATCGAGTCTTTCTATAGCGTCTAGCTTTCTGTCCTCAAGTGAAGACACTCCATCATCAAGGTAACTTTTATACTGATCAAGCATACCGTTAAATTTTGTATACTCATCTACCAGAGTAAAGATGTCATTAAAAGCGCCATTGACTGCCGTAGTGCTTCCATCTGCATTTGTAAAATCACCACCGCTAAAAAATACTTCAACATTCGCCGGATTCTCATCCATTTTTGCGTTGAATGTTGTTTTATCGATACTGAGTCTTCCATCTTTATCTACATCAAAGCCATATTCGTAGAGGTTACCAACTTCACTGCCGGCATTATCAAGCATATTTCTCAAAGCACTTTGCATACTCTTCATAGTACTCTCACCGGAGAAAATACCCCTCTCCTCAGCATCTGTAGAGTTTTTTGTGGCACGACTTAGCTCAGAGACAGTGGCATTGTACTTCTCTATAAAACTATCGATCTTCTCAAGTATATTATCTCTGTTTTGCTCAA
>JALUKO010000026.1 GCA_027056525.1 Helicobacteraceae bacterium
TACTTTGTCTTCTCTTTTTATGGCTGTTATCAGTGTGTCGATCTCAAAAGGCTTCAAAAGAAAGTCCTTAACTCCGAGATGGATCGACTCTATGGCACGTTGCAGGGTTGCATTACCGGTCATAATAATCACTTCATATTTGCCGTTGAGAGTTTTAACAAGCTCTATACCGTCCATACCTGGCATATTGATATCTGTAATGATGAGATCAAAAGTATCATCAAGGCTTTTGAGTGCGTCTTTTGCATTTTTAAATGTTTTTATCTTAAACTCTTTAAAATCACCCATAGCTATCTCAAGAGATTTTCTCATGTTGATATCGTCTTCTATTATTGCTATTTTCACAAAAAAACCTTGTAAGAGCTGTAAAATTTTATTTTATTTAAAAGGTGCGATTGTAACAAAGTTATCATTAAAATCGACTTTGAAACATGTTGTTTTTAGTGTTAAAATAGTGGTGGAGCTGTTGTGGAGATTTTTTGTTTTTTCTGTGTGTTTTACATCAAGCGCAAGTTTATTTACATGGGAGAGAAAGTGATCGATATTTTTTAAAAGTATCTCTTTGAGGCTATTGCTTTTTTTGGAGTTCTCTAGTACGATCGCCTCTTGAGGTACGCCGGAGCATTTTTGCATGGCACTTGAGACATAGAGTGTTTCGTTGTAAAGAGTTGCATCTTTTACCACATAGCGGTAAGAGATGAAGTACTCTTTAGCATGCAATGTTAGTGAGGTAAGTAAAATTAACGTGCAAATTGAGAATGTGAAAGGACGATTTCCATCTCTACTTCGCATAGACCATCTTTAAAAGTTGTCTCAACAACATTTGCATTTTTTACCATTGCTTGAACAGATGTACGAACCGTCGAGCGTTTTACCATCATATTTTTAATGAGGTCTTCGCCATCAACACGAACGCCCTTGACTTTCTCAGCGATCATTCTATAAGCGTCTGCAACTGCCGCACGTTTTGCGAGTGCGTATGCTTGAGCAGGAGAAGTTGTATTCATCGGTGCCACACCTTGACCTGTTACACTGATGAGAACATCTTTGTTGTGTGTTAAAACGGGTTCATCTTCCAAAGCAGGAGGTGGTGGCGGACACTCATTTGTCGCACACTCTACCGTAATGCTTTGTGCCGGCTGTTGCTCCTGTGAATCTTGTGCTTGAACTGTATCGACAGCCATCAATGAAGATGCACTTAGAAGAGCTGCTAATAGCAGAGAATATTTCATGGTTAATCCCTTGAGATGATTTGATTTAAACTAAAAAGCAACTACTATTCCAAATCTAAAGTAGGGGTATCATCACTCTCCTCTTCCTCTTCCTCTTTTTCCTCTTTTGGACAACGGGAGATGGAAGCAACTTCATCACCTTTTACTATATATACACCAGATGTGTTTCTGCTGGATTTGGAGATGGTTTGCATATCTACACGTATCATTTTCCCTGCTTTTGTGAGTGCCATCATATCCATTGTTTCATCAACCATAAGAACTCCAACAACATGTTTACCTGTTTTTGATGTCATTTTCATGGCGATAACACCACTTCCTGCGCGGTTGGTGAGTCTGTATTCACCGGCTTCTGTACGTTTACCGATACCTTTTTCACTTACGATCAAGATCTCTTGCCCATCATCAGCTATGATGTTGGCATCAACAACTTCGTCACCTTCATGTTTAAACTTGATACCTCGCACACCACGAGTTGAGCGACCTTGTTCACGAGTTTTTTCAATTTCAAACTTAATACATTGAGCATATTTTGTTACTATAAAGAGATAACGTATATTTTGATCTGCTATTTTTGCAGTAATGAGCTCGTCATCATCATCTAAAACTATAGCTCGCACACCATTACTTCTGATATTGCTGAATTCACTTAAGTTTGTACGTTTAACAACACCATTTTTAGTAAAGAAAACAAGACCTTTCTCTTCACTAAAATCCGTAGTTGGGATAATAGACTGAATTTTTTCATCAGCAACAAGGTTGATAAGGTTAACAACTGCCTTGCCTTTTGCCGTTCTGCTGCCTTCTGGAATTCTGTACACTTTGAGCCAGTGGAGTTGTCCACGGTCTGTTACAAAGAGGAGGGTGTCATGTGTATTACATGTAAAGAAGTTTTCTATAAAATCATCTTCATATGTAGTAACGGCAGTTTTACCTTTGCCGCCACGTTTTTGTTTTTCATAGGATGCAAGAGCTACACGTTTGATATAGCCTCTATGGGTAATGGTAACTACCATAGGCTCATTCGGGATGAGATCTTCTATATCTATATCATCGTAGTCATCTTCTATCTCTGTGCGTCTTTCATCTGCATAAGTAGCAATGATCTCATCAAACTCTTCATCAATAATTTTGTGAAGAACCTCTTCACTTTTTAAAATCGATTCTAAGTACTCAATAAGTTTCATAAGTTCATGAAGTTCGTTCTCGATTTTTTCAATCTCAAGACCTGTTAAGCGACCAAGACGCATAGCAACAATGCTTGCAGCCTGAATCTCGGAAAAGTCAAATTCAGAGACAAGGTTTTCTTTTGCATCATCTTCATTTGTGGAAGCCCGAATCACACGGATAACATCATCGATGATATCGATCGCTTTTTTCAAACCTTCTAAAATATGTGCACGCGCTTTTGCTTTTTCAAGATCGAAAATGGTACGACGAATAATAATCGTTTTACGGTGAGCGATAAAATGCTTTAAAATATCAATAAGACCAAAGATTCTTGGTTCTTGATTTAATATAGAAAGCATGATGATACCGAAAGTGGTTTGCATACTTGTTTGCTTAAAGAGATTGTTTAAAACTATTTCACTCATAGCATCACGTTTGAGTTCAATCACAACCCGCATTCCGTCACGGTCTGATTCATCGCGGATAAGTGAAACACCCTCTATCATTTTTTCTTTTACAAGATTTGCAATATTCTCAATAAGGCGAGACTTATTTACCTGATAAGGCAACTCATCAATAACAATGATCTCTTTTTTTGCACTTTGCTCAATATGTGTTTTTGCACGAACTTTGATACGACCGCGACCGGTCTCATAAGCTTCTGTAATCCCTTTTTTACCAAAGATGATACCACCGGTTGGGAAGTCAGGTGCTTTAATATGCTCCATCATCTCAGCAAGTGAGATCTGTGGATTTGCCAGAAGTGCTTTAAGACCGCTTAAAATCTCTTTAGGGTTGTGTGGAGGAATATTGGTAGCCATACCGACTGCAATACCTGATGAACCGTTTATGAGGAGGTTTGGAACACGTGTCGGCATAACATCAGGCTCTTTTGTGGTTCCATCATAGTTGTCTATCATGTTCACCGTATTTTTGTCGAGATCCTTGAGAAGTTCGCCTGCATACTTTGTCATACGTGCTTCCGTATAACGCATTGCTGCTGCAGAATCACCATCGACTGAACCGAAGTTACCTTGTCCGTCAACAAGCTCCATTCTCATAGAGAAAGGTTGAGCCATACGTACTAAAGCATCATATACAGCGGTGTCACCGTGAGGGTGGTACTGACCGATCACATCCCCGACTATACGTGCTGATTTTTTAAATTTTGCACCGGCTGAAAGGTTGAGCTTGTCCATAGCATAAAGAATTCTTCTGTGAACAGGCTTCAGACCATCTCTTACATCTGGAAGGGCACGACCGATAATTACACTCATGGAATAATCAAGGTAGCTTGTTTGAAGAGTTTCCTCTATATTTATAGTTTGTATTTCATCATTGTTTAGCAAATCGCTCATATAAAACACCTAGTTGTTTAATTAAAATAAAATTTATCTATAATATCGAAATGTCCCTTAAGATATTTGTAAAAATGAAGAACTTTTTTAAGAATTTTTTTACGTGTGAAGATAGGGTATAGGTCAAAGTATTATAATTTAGAGTAATGATTAAAAATTAATCACCTACAGAGAAGATTGCTTGAAATATGTTTGTATAATGCTGAATAGTTAAACAATCTAAAGGATAAATAATGAAGAGATTACTTCTTGTTCTGTTAGCATTGCCAACATTGGTATTTGCAGAAGATACATTAAGCAGTGGAGACACGGCTTGGATGTTAGTTGCTACAGCATTTGTTATGTTAATGACACCTGCCGGTCTGGCACTGTTTTATGGTGGACTTACCCGTAGTAAAAATACGCTTAATACTATAGGTATGAGTTTGGGTGCATATGCAGTTGGTACTTTGGTATGGGTATTGGTTGGTTATTCTATTGCATTTGGTGATGGAGATATAATAGGAACAGGAAAAGTTCTTCTTTCTGGAATTACATCAGAGAGCTTAAGCGGAACAATTCCGGAGCTTTTATTTGTTGCGTTTCAGGGTACATTTGCAGCGATCGCTGTTGCAATTGCAAGTGGTTCTATGATTGAGAGAGTGAAGTTCTCGACATATATGATCTTTGCTGCATTATGGATTGTTGCAGTATATGCGCCTATCACACACTGGGCATGGGGTGGCGGTGAAACACTGAACTTTGGTGAGATGGACTTTGCCGGTGGTACAGTTGTTCACTTAAATGCCGGTATTGCCGGTTTTGTAGTTGCTATGATATTAGGACGCAGAAAAGATTATGGAAAAGCTGCTATCAAGCCTTTTTCTCCTGTACTGGTAGTTCTTGGTGCTGCACTCTTATGGTTTGGATGGTTCGGATTCAATGCAGGTAGTGAAGTTGCTGCTGATGGTGTTGCTGCTTCTGCTTTCTTGGTAACAAATGTTGCTGCTGCTCTTGGTGTAATCGGTTGGGTAGCACTGGAGTGGTTGATTTACAAAAAAGCTACTTTAGTAGGTGGTGCTTCCGGTGCTGTTGCCGGTCTTGTCGCGATCACTCCGGCTTCTGGTAGTGCCGGTGTTGAAGGTGCTATTATTATCGGTTTTATCGGTGGTGCACTTGGTTTCTGGGCTGTTTCAAAACTCAAACATATGTTTAAAGTTGATGATTCTTTAGATGCGTTTTGGATTCATGGTTTAGTCGGTATTTGGGGTTCAATCGCAACTGCTTTATTTATTGCAGATTACGCAATGCCGGAAGATTATTCTCTTGGTTCTCAGTTGGTTGCACAGTTCAGTGCTATCGGTCTTACTATCGTATACAGTGCAATTGTAACTGCGATAGTATTTTATATAGCTTCTGCACTTACGGGTGGCGGTAGAGTTGATGATGAGACTGAGAGTCGCGGTCTTGATGAAACTACACATGGTGAAAAAGCTATAAACTTATAGTCTTAGAGTTGATTTAAACCATAAATATGGTTACAATTTGAAACGAAAAAAAGAGAGGCTCTCCTCTCTTGCAATATTTGGAGTTACAATTATGAAAAAAGTAGAAGCGGTTATCAAACCATTTAAACTAGAAGATGTAAAAGATGCTTTGGCTGAGATCGGTATAACAGGTATGACGGTAAGTGAAGTCAAAGGTTATGGTCGTCAAAAAGGTCACAGCGAACTTTATCGTGGTGCTGAGTATGTAGTTGATTTCTTGCCTAAAATTAAAATGGAAATGGTTGTTGGTGCTGATATGCTTGAGCAGGTTGTCAACACAATCGTTGAGGCAGCAAGAACAGGTAAAATCGGTGATGGTAAAATTTTCGTAAGTGATATTGAGAAAATTATCCGTATTCGTACCGGTGAAACTGATATAGAAGCTGTATAATACTTCTACCTCATACCCTTTTTTAGGGTATGAAATACTTTCAAAAGAGCTACAATCTCACTTCTAACACATTAAAATATTAT
>JALUKO010000027.1 GCA_027056525.1 Helicobacteraceae bacterium
ATATGCTTCTAAGCGGGATACGTACCCCTTTGGGCATTAAACTTTACGGAAGAGATGCCGCAGGACTTCAAGAGTATGGTAAAAAGATCGAAGATATTTTACGTCCATATGAAAAAACGATGTCTGTGTTTGCCGATCAGGCGAGTGCAGGGTACTATCTCGATATCAACTTGAACGAAGATGCACTCGCACGCTATAACATTACAAAAGATTACATCTTATCCTATGTCTCCAAAGGTATAGGGGGAATGAAGATCTCTACTATGTATAAAGGACTAGAGCGCTACCCTATCAGCTTACGTTTTGAGGAAGAGGAACGCCGAGATATAGAAGCGATCAAAAATATTATGATCAAAACACCCCTCGGTTTTGTCCCGCTCAAAACATTTGGTGAGGTTGCCTATAGAGAGAGTGCTTCTGTGATCAAAAGTGAAATGGCATCTCCTGTAACATTTATATATATAACGCCACAAACAGGTGTCAGTGCGACTGAGTATAAAAACGAGGCTAAAAAACTCTTAGCCGATTTGGATCTACCGGCAGGATACTACATAGAGTGGGCGGGACAAAGTGAGTACCTTGATTCTGCAATGGCAAAAATTGTGTGGATCGTACCAACCGTTTTAGTGGTTATACTTGTGCTGATCTATTTTGCACTCAAAGAGATCATACCCACACTCATAGTGTTTTTCACACTTCCATTTGCACTCTTGGGGGGACTTTTATATATTGACTACCTCAACTTCAACATGAGTATAGCAGTGATTGTCGGTTTCTTGGCACTCCTTGGTGTAGCAGCAGAAACCGCCATCGTGATGATAGTGTACCTGCAAGAGGCGGTTGAGGAGTCCAAAGAGAAGTTTAAAAAGAACTTCGGTCCTAAGGAGCTTAATGATGCTATTTATGAGGGTGCTGTTGCCAGGGTAAGACCAAAACTGATGACAGTATTTGCGATTTTGGCAGGATTGCTACCTATTATGTACACGCATGGTGTCGGAAGTGAAGTGATGCAACGTATCGCTGCTCCTATGCTTGGGGGTATTGTGAGTTCGGCTGTACTGAGTCTTGTTATCATACCTATTCTTTATGAGATCTATGCAAAAAGCACTATGAAAAAAGAGGTGCAACAGATATAAAATTTTTTAGTGTTACACTTGTCGTATGAACTTATTCATAAAGAGGCGGTAACTACACTTACCTCACAACTTCTAAGATAAGGAGGAGAGTTTAATGGCAACAAAAATCAAGAGTTATCATATTATTTGTTATGGAGGGCCTCAGGGCTACCAGACAAATCGTGCCCAAATTGCACTTTATGATTCAAAAGGCAAGACGAGAGCTTATTTGCGTTTTAACGATCCGGGTATGCTCTTTGAGAACGATTATGAACAAGGGGGCATTATTAGAATGCATCTTCCAACTTCCATGTTTGAGAATATCCTTGATATCCTTCGCAATGAAAGCCCTGTTTATATCTACTTTGCACAAGGTCGAGGTTTCTTTACAACTTCAAAAGAACCTGTTGGTGAAAATGAGTAAAACGAAAACTAATACATAAAGCTTTGCGCAATTCTCCTTTTCCCCCTTTTGCAAGGCTTGTGAG
>JALUKO010000028.1 GCA_027056525.1 Helicobacteraceae bacterium
TGGGAGTGTTTTGTTTGATGTGAGTGTAGGTGGAGGACTTGCTTCGAACACAAAGTTTGCCATCTCGATAGGTTCTGTATTGCCATCTGCTATTTTGGAAGTGGTACATGCTGTTTCTGCTATATATAGAGATCATGGATTACGTGAGAATAGAAAAAAGGCGAGACTCGGCCATCTCATAGATGCATGGGGTATAGAGAAGTTCAAAGCAGAAGTGGAATCTGCTATAGGTTACAATTTAAGTGATACACCAAAGCAAAAGTACACGCCTCATGCACAAAGGGAACACTTTGGAGTGCAAAGCTCAAAAGAGCAAGGGCTTTGTTATATCGGGTGTGCAGTAAATGGCGGCTGTATAGGTGCAGATGGTTTTTTTGAGTTGGCGGATATTTTAGAAGCTAAGGGTGCACAAACGATAAAGGCGACAACAACGCAAAACTTTATCATTATAGACGCACCTGCAAACAACAGTGAGTCCATTGTAGAGGCTCTAAGTAAGATAGAGATAGATGCAAGACCAAATCCTTTTAAAGCAAGAATGCTTTCATGTACAGGTATCAGGTTTTGTAAGTTTGGCTTAGTGGAAACAAAGGGCAGGGCGATGGAACTTGCTGAGTATCTTTATGAAAAATTTCCACACTTTGATGAGACTGTAACCATCTCCGTAAACGGATGTCCAAACTCTTGTGCACACCCTAAGGTGGCAGATATCGGTCTGGTAGGAACAAAATTTAAAGATGAATCCGGCAATACTGTTGCCGGGTTTGAAGTGCTTCTGGGTGGAAACCTCGAAGGTGATAAATCAAAATTAGGAGAAAAGATGAAAATTAAACTTACAAGTGACAAAGTAAACAGCTTTGTTGAAGGGATAATTGCGAAGTATTTAAAAAGTGGCTGCAAATGTTTTGGATGGTTTTTAAAAGATCTATGTGTGGGTGAGGAATTCAAATCATACAAGCTTAAGAAAAACGATCACTAGACTGTAGTTACATTTTTAAAAAAAAATTACAAAATATATCTAATATTATAATAATTTAATGCAACTTAGATTATAATCACGTAATTTTTTAGGCAAGGGAGCACACCCATGGGTGAATTGTTTACTTTTTTCGGTCTTATTTCACACGATAAGACATTTATATTTATGACACATATGTTGCTATCTGCTGGTATAGCTTTAGTACTGGTTAAAGTGGCGATGTCTAACTTACAGGTTGTTCCAAGAGGAACTCAGAACTTGATGGAAGCATATATTAACGGTGTACTTCAAATGGGTACAGATGTTATGGGTAAAAGTCATGCTCGTAAGTACATAGCACTCGTTGCAACGATTGGTCTTTTTGTCGGTATAGCGAACCTTATCGGAGTTCTTCCAGGTTTTGAAGCACCGACAGCATTTTTAGAGATGCCTTTAGCGTTAGCTATTACTGTATTTGTATACTATAACTATGTTGGTATTCGTACACATGGTCTCGTGAAGTATCTAAAACATTTCCTTGGGCCTGTTTGGTGGTTGTACTGGTTAATGTTTCCAATTGAGATAGTGTCTCATATCTCTCGTATGATATCATTGAGCTTTCGTCTTTTTGGTAACGTAA
>JALUKO010000029.1 GCA_027056525.1 Helicobacteraceae bacterium
CATGATATAGCAGTAGATCTGCAAAAATGGTGTGAGGGCTTTAAGCGAGGCGTAAAGTTTTTGTGTGAGAAAGTCAGTGCAGTAGATGAGAAGGAACAAAAAGTATATATTGGTGAGCAGGTGATATATTATGACTACCTTGTTGTTGCCGTTGGTGCGAAGACAAACTTTTTTTCTTTTATCGATGGACTCAGAGATCATAGTTATGGCGTCAAAAATTTACAAAGAACCCATAACTTTAGAAAAGAGTTTGAAGATCTTATCTACAACAAGCTTGCAAATAAAAAGTATGCTGATATAAAAGAGATAAATTTGGCCATAGGAGGGGCGGGACTCAGCGGTGTTGAGGTTGCTTCTGAGATGGCAAATGTTATAGATGTGTATAGTAAAACACTTGGAGAAAGGGCAAAAGATATCAAGATATATCTCCTTGATGCAAGTGAGACAATACTTCCGGGAATGAGTCGTTTTATGATAACAAACACTCAAAAAAGGCTACAAAAACTAGGGGTAAACATACGAACATCTACCTTTATACAAAGTGTTGATGCGGAATATATACATTTTAAAGAGGGTAAAAAACTGAAGTACCATTTTATGGTTTTTACCGGAGGTATCAAGGCAGCAGATCTCAATGCTACACTTGAGAATGAAAGAAACTCTATAGATCAACTGATAGCTGATAGTGAGTTAAATATTTTAGCTACCAAAAATGTGTTTGCCATAGGGGACTGTGTAGAGCTTAGAGACAGTGAAGGGGAAGTGCTTCCCCCTACGGCGCAAACTGCTGAAAAAAGTGCAGAGTATGTTGCTGAGGTGATACGTAAAAGAATGAGAGGGGATGAGGTGGAAGCGTTTGATATGAATGTAGCAGGTATGTTCATAGCTCTTGGCGGCAAGTATGCTGTTGGAGAGATGTTTCACTGTATAAAGGTAAAAGGATATGTGGCGTACCTGCTTAAAAAAGCTATAACGTATGGGTACTACATAGGGCTTAATGTGCGCATAAATGCCGGCTACAAAAATAGAATAAAACAAGCTTTTGTAAGTTTAAAATAACGGAGAATTGTGATGCCAAGTGTAATGCCTTTATAGCCTTGAACATTTTCAAATGGGCTTTGTTTTATGTTTCGCTAATTCTAAAATCAAGTGCAATTTTTTGAAAATGTAGGTTCCAGAAGTGCTTAAAAGTTCGTATCTATAAGGGTTGTTTAGATGTTGTGAGGTTGTATTAAAATGTTACTTGGTGGAGCTGTGGAGAATCGAACTCCAGTCCGAAACCAAGCTACTTCCAACGTCTACATGCTTAGAGAAGTTGTTTAATCTCATCTTGCTTCACACAACTTGCAAAGCTACACAAGACCAGCCTCTAAAGTTCTTCTTGAATGGAGACACATCCAAGATATATCTAAATGAAGGGTTATACTTCGAATCCTGCTTATTTAGAATCCACAGGTGAAGCAGCCCACCGACTTAGTCGGGGTTAAAACTTAAGCTACTGCTAAAGCTGGGCGATAATTTGTATTGTTTGCGTTTATTCGCATATGAGCCGCGTAACGGAATTGCTCAGTCCGACATGCAGTTAGAAGCTACTTGATCCCGTCGAAACCAGGTCAGCCCCAAAAATGCTTTCAAAAAGCGTGTATATAATTATATCAAATTTTATGTTTTTGTTTTGTTAATAATTGAAAGAGTTTGATATAAAAGGTGGTGGCCTGTCTCGGAATCGAACCAAGGACACAGTGATTTTCAGTCACTTGCTCTACCGACTGAGCTAACAGGCCGTGATAAAAAGTTCTTTAAGTGGTGGCCTGTCTCGGAATCGAACCAAGGACACAGTGATTTTCAGTCACTTGCTCTACCGACTGAGCTAACAGGCCATCTTTTAAAGAGCGACATTGTAGCTATTATGCGCTGAAATTTAGCTTATGTTCTGTACGGCTTCTTTAAATTGTTCACCGCGTTGCGCATAAGAGCTAAATTCATCTAAACTTGCAGCAGCAGGGGAGAGCAGAGCAACTTCATCTTTAAGTAAATTTGCATCAATATGTGCGATGGCATCGCTCAAGTTCTTACACTCGCTAAAGACAATCCCATAAGAGTTTGCCAAAGAGGAGAGTTTGTGTTTGTTGGAACCGATATGGTAAGTGTGAATGTGTAGATCTTTCATATATTCAAAAAGCGTATTGAGCTCGACACCTTTGTCATCACCACCGAGAATGAGGTGGATTTTACTCTCTTTGTATCGCTTGAGTGCGACCATGGTAGCATCGAGGTTGGTCGCTTTGGTGTCGTTGACCCACAAGCGATCTTTTGCATCCCTGAGTTCCTCTTGTCTATGTGGCTCTAGCGTAAAAGCATTGATCTTCTCATAGTTTATTCTGTCAAAGAGGATTTTATCAACGCACATTGCCAAAAGTGCATCGAGTAAAAACGCACCCTGAAAGTTTACTTTTGCAGCTTCTATGCCGAAATATTCGGCAAGATCTTTTTCATATTCATAGCAGATAAGATGCGCTTTGGTTGGAGTATGCTTGTAGGCTGAGGGAACTATCGCGACCTCGCCCTCTTTCATAAACTTGAGGGGTTTGAGCTTCGCGTCTATGTAATTTTGCATATCGCCGTGCCAACTGAGGTGGTCAGGACTCAGAGGAAGCAACACATAGATGTTGGGTTTGGTTTTGTTAGTATAATGCATAGTAAATGAACTTGTCTCAAGTATCCACAAAGCGGCATCTGTGTCAAGTTCTGCCAGTGGTGTACCGATGTTTCCGCCGGCCAGAGAGCCTTTGTCTTGAAGAAGATGTTGCATCATTTGTGTTGTGGTCGTTTTGCCGTTAGTACCACTTATCCAGATGGTATGAGGCATGGTGTCTGCAAAATAGTCATACTCGCTGATGAGATAGTGTGCTTGTTTTATAAGCGGATGCGTAGGGGCTATTCCCGGTGAGGGGATCTCAAGTGTTGAGTAGTTTGGCTCAAACTCACTTGAAGGTTTGAGCATAAAACCCTCATCATCTTTAAAGGGCTTTGAGACTTTGTCATCATAGAAGGTGACTTCTGAAGTGCTGTTGTTTTGTTGTTTATGTTTAAGGGCGATAGCTCTTGTTGTTTTGCCATAACCAAAAAGAGATATTTTTTTCATTAGCGTATCTTTAGTGTCATAAGGGCTACAAGATTAGAAAGGATAGCGATGATCCAGAACCTAACGATGATTTTGTTCTCTGCCCATTTTTTCATCTCAAAATGGTGATGTATGGGTGCCATAAGAAAAACCCTTTTGTTACGAAGCTTATAGCTTCCAACCTGAAGTATGACAGAGACGGTCTCTATAACAAAAATAGATCCTATCAAGATAAGGAGTATCTCACTTTTAGAGATGATGGCAAGATAGCCTAAAAATGCACCGATAGTTAAAGAACCACTGTCTCCCATAAACACTTCTGCGGGGTGGCAGTTGTGCCATAAAAAACCTGTAAGTGCTCCCATAAGGGCACTTGATACGATGGCAACCTCTCCTACATCAAAGTTTGGCATAAGCAAGTAAGCACTGATTTTTGCATGACCGGTAATATAGATGATGATACTAAAAGAGGCGAGTGCGGCAAGAGATGGCACTGTTGCCAAACCATCAAGCCCGTCAGTGAGGTTGACCGCGTTGGATGTAGAGACGATTACCAAACACCAAAGCGCAACGGCAAAAACACCCATATCAAAAAGGGGTGTTTTCAAAAAAGGGACATAGAGCTCAGTGTTAAAATCGGCAAACAAACACAAATAGCACGAGATAGCAACGGCAGAAGCTATCTGTAAAAAAAGTTTTGTACGTGCTTTGAGTCCCGCAAGATTTGCATTTTTCTTGATCTTTGCAAAGTCATCCTGAAAGCCGATCAGCGAAAAAAGAACAAGTGTCAGAAGTGCCCCTATGGCATAAACATTTGAGAACTTTATAGTGAACAAAGAAGCGAGTATGGTAGCGCCGACAAAGACAATACCACCCATAGTAGGGGTACTTGCTTTTTCCTGATGTCGTTGGGGTGCCCACTCATTGATAGGTTGTACACTTGATGTTCTTTGTGCCCATCTGATAAACTTGGGCATAAGGTAGAGGGTGAAAAAAAGAGCGAGAAAAAAAGATACACCTGCTCTTATGGTGATGTATCCGAGTATGTTGATATTTAGTATTTCATGGAGCCAGTATAGCAAAGTTTATAATCCTCAAATATTTTAAAAGCGACATTATAGTATAATGCCGCTTAATTTGAGACTTTTGCACTAAAGGAACACAATTGGCACAAAAAACTATTTTAGTTATTACCGATGGTATAGGTTATAGCGCTAAAACACAATACAATGCATTTTACAATGCTGAAAAACCGACATATGACAAACTTTTTAAAGAAACTCCCCATTCTCTTATCAATACTTTTGGTTTGAGCGTAGGACTTCCAGAGGGGCAGATGGGTAACTCGGAAGTGGGTCATATGACGATTGGAAGCGGCAGGATTTTGTATCAGGATTTGGTAAAAATATCTTTAGCTCTTTCTGAACATACACTCGAGTCCAATGAAGTTTTACAAGAGCTGTTTAAAAAATCAGACAGACTTCATCTCATAGGTCTTATGAGTGATGGTGGTGTACACTCCCATATAGATCATTTTATGGGTATAGCCGATATTGCGGCAAAAAACGGCAAAAAAGTTTTTTTACATCTTATCACTGACGGTCGTGATGTTTCACCAACATCTGCACAAAAGTATATTGAGCAGGTGAAAGAGCATCTAAATGACAATGTACGTATCGCCACTATAGGTGGACGCTTTTATACTATGGACAGAGATAACCGCTGGGAGAGAGTGCAAAAAGGTTACGATGCCATCGTTAACGCCATGCCAAAAAGTGAGCTAAGTGTGCAAGAGTATGTTCAAGTTTCTTATCAAAAAGATGAAACAGATGAGTTTATAGTTCCTACCGCATTTGGCGATTATGAAGGTGTTTTGGAAAATGACAGCGTGTTGACAATCAACTTTAGAAGTGACAGAATGAGAGAGATTGTCACCGCTATCGGCGATGAAAATTTTGATGGTTTTGAAAAAAAGAATGTGAAAGTAAATCTTGCAACTATGACAGAGTATGATAAAAGTTTTACCTATCCTGTGCTTTTTAAAAAGGAAGCACCAAAAAACACTTTGGCGGAGGTTATCTCCAACGCCGGTCTGCGTCAACTCCATACGGCTGAAACAGAGAAGTATGCTCATGTCACTTTCTTTTTAAACGGTGGTATAGATGAGCCCTTTAAAAATGAAACACGGGTTTTGATACCTTCACCAAAAGTAAGAACATATGATGAAAAGCCTGAGATGAGTGCTCCAGAAGTTGGCGGGGCTGTTCGTAAGGCGATGGATGAAGAGTATGACTTTGTCGTGGTAAACTTTGCCAATGGTGATATGGTAGGACATACGGGTAATTTTGAAGCTGCAAAAAAAGCAGTCACCACGGTTGATGCTGAGCTTGGTAAAATTTTAGCCAAAGCAAAAGAGAAGGATTATGCCGTTGTTCTTACATCTGATCATGGTAACTGTGAAGAGATGCGTGATGATGAGGGGCATGTTCTTACAAACCATACTGTAGGGAAGGTGTGGTGTTTTGTCGTGGCTGATGGTGTCTCAAAAGTAGAAGCGGGCGGTTTGAACAACATTGCACCGA
>JALUKO010000030.1 GCA_027056525.1 Helicobacteraceae bacterium
TTTTGGTAAGAATAACGTTATTTCTTTTCCAACTAATTTTGCAGGTAACTCTTTTGTAAGATTAACATACTTGTCAGGTGATCAAAGAAGAGATAAGAAAAAAAAGATACTAAGATATTTGCAACCCATATATAGTATGTATAGTTATTTTAAACTATATAGTTTATATAAAAAGCGATATATCATTAGTATTCAGGAACATAATTCACCTTCAACAAGTGCGGGTACAGTACAGTCTGCAAACATAATTACAGATATTAAAAGTTTAAATAAAATTTTTTCTTTTTTAAGCCCTTTGTCAATTTGGTATGCGACATGCAAGGAAATATCAAAATATATATATGCTCGTGAAAATTCGAATTTGTTTTTGAAAAATAATCGCCTCATAATTAATTTTAAAAATCCTAGAAATCTATCAGGTATAATTCTTACTCTTGTCTCTAAAGAAAAGGTAGTACTAATCAAAAATGGTAAAAAGTTCATACCCTCCAAGATTAAAAAATATTATGTTTTAAACCTTCCGATAGATAGTGAAAAAAATATATTCACATTATCGTATGATATCTTGAAATAGTTTTATTTTTGGAAAGGTCGTGAAATTGTCATATAATAAAGATTGGTTCTGATCATTCTTTAACGCTATTGTTTGAAGTGTAGTACCCCCATTATTAGGTATATCACCTGGTTTCGCCATATAATATTGATTATTTAGGAAGGTATTGAGGTTATTATTTACACGAGCAGTACGATTATCTAAATTAATAGCAAAATTATTTGAAAATGTACTAGCCTCACTGTTATATATTAATAACCAGTATTCATATCCCCATATATTAGACTTTTGTGGATAAAAGTCGATAAATAAATTATTATTTACATTTGCATTAGATACACTCGTTAAAGATAATCCATATTGTTGAATTTTATCAAAAATATTACTTTCAATTTTAATATTTTTGACTGCAAACTCAGCTTCTGGAAGAGGAGATGTAATTACTAATCCAATTTTAGAATCAGATATGATATTATTTGAAATTATTATATTGTCAACGGAATAGTGTATTGCTATGGCTACCCCTGGATCATCTAGGGTACTATTAGTACTGTCTGTTTCTCTATATCCAAATAGTATGTTGTTTGATACAATGATTTTGTTATTTGGGTTAAGAGAACCTACTTTAAAATCTAGAGCATTTTCAGAATAAGAGCATTGACCTTGTGGATCATGATTTCCATTGCAATCAGTGTAAATTTCATTATTGATATAAAAAATATTTCCATCTATTATTGTGCCCTCATAATTTAAATTTTGAATAAACTCAAGTTCTCCATCTTGATTGGTCCAACTTGATCTTATGCTTTGGAATGCATCAACAAAATTTTTAATTTCATTATTAATAATTTTTGTGTTTTTAATTTCAATATTTGATTGTCTATTATCGTGTAATCCAATGGCGGCTCTATCAAAATGTAGGTTTATGTTTTCTCTTTGGATACGGCTATTTTGAATAGTGTTATTATCAGAACCTGGAAAAAGATAAATGCCATTCCCTACATTATCCATAAAATATCGATTGACAATATTATTGTCCGAGTTAACAATTTTAATAGGGTTTTGTGTGTTGTAGCTCTCCCAGTATGCCATCCTGTCAATTATCCAGTAGTTAGTATCTTGCAGTATAAGCCCAACTTTTGCAAGCTCTTCTTTGTTTAATTTTCCTGGATGTATGTCGTTTCCATTATTAAGAACAATGTATCTTCTTTTATCTTTTGTACCAGAAGTTGTAAGTGTGATGGTCTCTTCAGAGTAATCACCGGGACTAACACAAAATATTGTTTTGTCAAGGTCATTTATGTGAGACCAGTCTGACATAGTGTTGATAAACTGTACCTCAGGGTTTGTTGCATCACAAGTTGGAAGATTAACAGGTTCTAAATAAGGGCTTACATAATCATCGATACTATCGGTGTCTGTAGCCGTTTTATTGATATTGCTATCCACTGAGACGATATTATCCTGAGTATTTTCATTAATCACATACAGATTTCCACTCTCAGAAGCACTTACAAAAACATCTTGGTATTCTGGAATCGTTACCGCTACGTTGTTTTGATCACCATCAAAAGACTGAACAAGTAGAAGCCATTCTCTATCTGGTGCTACTCCTGTTTGTAGGGCTATGGCATAGACCGGTACATGTGTATCTAGTGTCCATTCCGGTTGGGGGTTGATATCTACATCGAGTAAAAACCATTTATCGGCACTCTCATAGTATGACGGAACATTTAAAAGCTGCTCTATACTTGCCGTAGGATTCACAACAAGTTGTCCGTTTTTCCAAAAGTTTTGCAGTCTGTCATCGTTATGTATGAGTTCTACCGAGTCTATGATGCTTTGAAAGTGTGGAGTTATAAGGTTTTTGTCGTTTGTGTTATTGTTAAACTCACGTACGATGTTTGGACGAGTCAGCCAAAGTCCAAGTTGTGCAAAACCTCTGTATTTATTGGCGGTATCAAAAGTGTCATAGTCGGCTATACTGAGTTGGTAGGAGAAGCCACTGTTTTGTTTATAGGCTTGAGCGAGAACAAAAGGAATGTTGTTTATGTTGAAAATATTGTTATTTAAAGAGCTTGTAGAGGCATCAGTATAGTATTGCTCATTTATGCCGTCAGTTGTTAAAGGCCAAGATGAAAAGTGCTGGTTTGTCAATGTAGCATTTGCTTCCCAGTTAGAAGTTGTACCGATATCTAATGATATAGGATTATAAGCTATAAACTTTGTATTTGTTTTCCATGCATCAGCCGTAAAACTGTTTTTGATCCCTTCATGAAGAAGTCTATATTTTTCTATCCATTGTGCCCCTATGACGGTGCGTTTAAAGTTATCATCTGTTGTGTTTCCATATCTATTGAGATATCTTTGAGAATCCTCAAGTTCTGTCCAGTTGAGTTTTTTTGCACTTGATGCATCCACAAACATAACTAGTGGCGGGTTTGGGTACCACTGTTGAATTTTTTGCATCAAAGAGCTGTTTGCAAAGTTTTGAGCGACTTCACTCCAAAGTGCATCTGGTCCGAGGGGACTAAGTTTTTCAAGTATATTGCCATTGGTATCAACCACATTTGGATTTTGATCCGCACTGAGTGTAAAGTAGTAGGAGTCATCTGTGAGTGTACTCTCAATAGGGTCTATGATAAAAGTCAGCGGAAGATTTAGCTCTTTTGCTCGCAAGAGGGAGTTTTGGTAGTACTCATCCGGAAGTGCTTGTCTCCAAGAAGGTTCGATCCTCCAGCTTGGAAGTATATGATTTCCCTCTTCTATAAGGCTTATCATATAATCGGGAGTCATACCCTCATCAACCCCAACTGCACCGCTGTTATAGTGGGCAAGTAGTGGCAGGGGATGTTCTTGGGGTGAAGTAAAAGAGTTGAGTGCCTCTTGAGTGATTGTTGTTGTGATGGCGGAGAGGTTGTTAACGGCCGCTGTAGGCTCAGCTTCTAGAAGTTTGTCAAAATCACCTTGTTCTTCAATACTTGGGATAATAAAAGAGCTTAAATAGTCTAGTTTTTGGAGTATATAAGGCTTTTGCGTTTGTTCGGTATATTTTCTTTCATTATCTAAGTACTCATCAAAAAGAGTAAAAAAGTAGGCAGCCCCAACGAGAAAAAGAAAAAGTGTGAGTAAAAGTAAGTTTGTTTTTTTAAAAAAATGCATCATAGACTCCTTAAGGCTGTATAGGTGATTTGTAATTATTTGAGATACTAAAGAGAAGGTGATCTTGTGCCTGTTGGGCACTTACTACTCTTAAGTTAACATTGGATGTTGTTTGTATGGCGTTTTGTAAGATGGCATTTAAATCTTCTAAAGATATATCTGTAAGATCAGTCTTTTGAGGTAGTTCTTGCGAGAGTGCTTTTAACATATCAGGATCGATGTTGATGCCGTTGAGTGCATTTGCATCTGTATCAACTGACTGTAGAAGTACAGCCATTTTTGTTACTTCTGGATGTAGAGCTGCACTTCTTGGCTGTTTTAAAATATCTTGTGGAAAAACCAGGTAGTCTGCTTGTAGTTTATCTAAAGTGCCCAGCATAATGGTGCCAAGTGAAAATGTGACTGGCAAATTTTCACAGTTAAATAGACCTTCTTCATCCGTTGTTCTATCTATAGTGTCACAATGATAAGTCAAACCACTTACAGGCGAATCGATAAATTTACCAACAAAACCGCTTGTGTATTCGTTGGTGATCGAAAAGGAAGGATCCGAGCTTGTTATAACATCACTTTGAGAAGTTGAATCAGATGAAGTACTTGAAGTAGTGCCGGCAGAACTACCACCACACGCCGTAAAAACAATAAAAGTTAAAATAGATAAAAAAGTTTTAAAAAAAGTCATCTCATTCCCTCATACACCCAGAGTTTGAAGCGGAAGAAAAGAAAGAAGCAATACTTACAATAAAAGAAAGTACACTCGCAACCTGGCAATCTTTCACACAAAAGACCCATGGCTTTCCGTCCCTGCTTCACAACAAGTTTGGCGTTATTATTTTAAAATTGTACTCTATAAAGTATTTAATAGAGATTAAAATAATCAATTAGATTTACTTGTTCTTTACTTTGTCTCTGTCACACTTTTAAACAAATCCCAATTAATATTTGGGTAAAATAAGCAACCTTAAAATTATGTGAGATATTATGAAAAAAGTTGCTTTGATTTTCTCTTTAGATTATGAACTCTTTGGAGATGGAAGTGGAGATGTTGAACGTGAACAAGTTAAGCCTACAAACAGATTGCTTGATATTTTCTCAGCATATGGTGCTAAGCTTACTGTTATGTTTGAATATGGCCAATATCTTGCATATGAGAATTTTTCAAAAGAAAATACTAAGTTTAAAGATGCCAATGAAGCAATTAAAAAACAGTTAATAAGCCTTGTGAAAAATGGACATGATGTTCAGCTACATTATCATGCACAGTGGAGAGATGCTGTTTATGATGCGCAAGCAAAGCAGTTCGATTTAAATCTTAATAATGTTGACATCAGTCATTTGAAGTATGAAGAGATAGTTCAAGTTCTAAAGGATGGAAAACGTTTTTTAGAAACTTTGTTAAAACCTTATAAATCTGATTATGAATGTATTGCATTTAGAGCCGGTTCGTGGGCTGTGGAAAATGAACATAGGCTTGTACGGGCTTTGCAAGCATCTGGATTTAAACTAGACTCTTCTGTTGTTCCAAATGCCAAATTTGAATCTGAATATGTAAATTTTGAATACAAAAACTCACCGCACCAATACCATTATTGGTATTGTGAAGACGATTTGTCCACAAGTGTTTCAAACGGAACAATAATAGAACTCCCAATATATACAAAAAAAAGCCCTATAGCATTTTTGAAATATTTAAATAAAAAATATACACTCTCTAGAAAAATAGTGAAAGCTTTATATAGTCAGAAAATTTCAGAAGTTGATTTTTCACTTTACAGTAAAATAAAAAAAGTTGTAACACGTGACTACTATATGGCAGATATCAATACTATGGATTATAAAACATTAATAGCTATGGTAGAAGATGTCATATTTAACGATATGAGTACAAGAAAAGTGATACCGTTGATGCTTATTGGTCATTCAAAGGTTAGTTATTATCTAGATGATTTAAAGCTGTTTTTTGAATATTTGGAACAAAACTATCAAGAGAA
>JALUKO010000031.1 GCA_027056525.1 Helicobacteraceae bacterium
CGATGCGGGGATAAACACAAACTCAAAAGTGCTTATCTATGCTCATAACACACCCCAAGGTCTACTAAAGAGCAGCTACTTCGCATTTGTTTTAATTGCTCACGGTTTTGAAAATGTCAGTATCTTGGATGGCGGTTATATGGCATGGGTATTTGAATATCCACTTCTGAGTTCAACGACAACACATTCTGCAGAAGCTGAGGGCAACTTCAGTGTTATGAGAAATAACACTCTCAGTGTAGATGCCAACTACATACAAGCACAACAAACACTCATACTACTTGATGCCAGAGCACCAAAAGAGTACTATGGCATCAAGAAGTCACTTGGCATAGATGTGCTAGGTCATATACCATTGGCACAATGTGCTTACTATGCTTATAGTTTTTTACAAGATTCCACCTTGCGAAATCTCAATGAGCTCAATCAAATCTACCTAAAAGGCTTTGCTCTTTCTGTGGATACAGATATTGTTGTTTATGCAGATAGCATTTTTGCATCATCGATGACGTGGTATATTCTGTATAAAAAAATGGGATTCAAACAAACAAAAATATATGAAAAATCTTTAAAAGAATGGAGTGACTTAAAGTTACCTATCAAAAGGTTTCTGTGGGAGTAAGCTTATACTCAAGTGAGCCTGTAAAATAAACTGTGTAAACCACCTCCAGCCCATTTAACTACCTTGTGTATTTTTCCATAATTTCACTGAAAAATATACAAAGTTGAGGGTAAATTTTACTCCAATTGCGTAAACCGTTACGATTCCACTTTTCCTGCACCTCCTGCGTTGAGAGATAAAGCACCTTAAAAGCCGCATCAATGGTAGGAAATGAGCCTTTGGATTGTGTGCGTCTTTTAATACTCGAATTGAGTGATTCAATAGGATTTGTGGTATATATCAGCGTTCTTATTTGCTTAGGGTATTTATACCCCAAGGGCAGGCTTCGCGCATTTCGATTTTACTGTTGGAGTGAACCGTAGGCAGATAAAGGAGCTTTCTATACTTGAGTTTGTAAAACGAAAAGAGAATATTATTTTACCTGGACAATCTGGTGTTGGAAAAACACATCTCGCTATTGCATTAGCGTATGCAGCAGTACAAAAACGCATCAAAGCTAGGTTTATTACAGCAAGTGATTTAATCATACAGATGAGTCATGCAAAAAAAGAGAAACGGTATGACTCTTTTATTAAACAAGCAGTCATGGCTCCATCACTGCTTGTTATCGATGAGATAGGCTACTTCCCCATGAGTAAAGAAGATGCTCATCATTTCTTTCAAGTTATTTCCAAGCGTTATGAGAGAGGTTCTACCATTGTAACTTCAAATCTTGTGTTTAGTCAGTGGAGTGGTATATTTGCAAATGATAAAGTTGTAACAACTGCTATTCTTGACAGACTACTGCATCATTCTCATGTGATCAATATACTCGGAGATTCCAATAGACTTAAAGAAAAAAAGGAGGAGGGATTAGTAGATTCAGATTTATATAAGTTTCAATCAAAAAAATCGATAAAAAATTCGTAGTAAATAGAGTCGCTTAAGGTTACAATTCGTAATATTTTTTACGAAAAACTGCTGAATTTAACTCCGCCGTTGACATCTATGCTATTTGCATACAAACTTGTTGTTGCAAAAACAGCAATTAACGTTTTCTTTCTTCTTATAGTCATGTCATAATCCTTGAAGTGATGGATTGTAATTTATTTATCATAAAAATAAACTGAACTTATATATACTTATTTATAGTAGTCAATAATATTTGACACTTAGGAATTAAAAGATTACATAAGACGCTCAACTTATGATACAATTTTAGGAACTACTTGATGCTGACACAAATTATTGAACACTACCTAAAGGAACACTATGAACAAACTTACTTTTATCCTTATGCTACTCTCACTCAACATATACGCATACAGTGATTTTGATATGGATGGTGTCGAAGACAGAGTAGATATCTGTCCAAACACCCTGTTGAGTGACCTTGTCGATGCCAACGGGTGCACCATTAAAAGTTTACAAAGTCCTCATAGTTTTGATATTGTTTTAGGTGTGAACTTTTCTCAGACAAATTATGAAAATTTAGAAAAAACAGATACTCTCACCCAAACACTTCAAGTCGATTATTATTATAAAAACTTCTCTTTTCAGGCAAGCAGCGGGTACTATACTTCTGAGAGCTCCACATATGCTAACTCTGGGATGAATGATTCTTTTTTAGGTTTTTACTATAAGTTCAAGCCAACAGATACACTCAACCTCAGAATTGGAGCCGGTGTTTTACTGCCAACCTACGATGCTCCACTCAACAATAACAACGCAGACTATACTACATCACTAAGCATAAGCTATCTTGTGAAAAATATCAATCTCTTTGGTGGCATCGCTTATACTCTGATCAACGATGATGATCAGATCATCACTTACAATGATGGGAGCTATACAGATGTACGCTACCAGGACACTTTCTCTTATAACTTTGGTATAGGGTTTTACCCTATACCAAAGCTTTATGTCAGTACCTCATACAGTGTAGTTGATAGTATCTACAAGAGTTCACAAACCATTGACACAGCTTCACTCTACGCTTTTTACAACATCAACTCCACTTACTTTGCAAGCTTGAACTATTCCTATGGGCTGAGTGATCTCGCTAGTGATAACTATGTTTCTCTTCGTTTTGGCTATCACTTCTAAAACAACAACTCCTCTTGCGGATCAGATTCGCTCTCTGCCCGTGGAGGTTTTGAAATATCACTGAAATACTCTTTTTTACCACCTACATCAACTTCTATGATCCCCTCTGGAATTTCAAACTTTCTTTGTATCTGAGGATAGAGTTTTAAAACATTTCTATAGTAGTTTGAAAAAGCAGGGCCTGCTACACGTCCCCCTGTTTCTTTTTTATACATCGGGGTGTTGTCATCATTTCCAAACCATACGATCGTCTCAATGGTTGGAGAATAGCCGGCAAACCAGGCATCTACATTTTTGTTTGTTGTTCCTGTTTTACCTGCAAGTTCTATCCCCCTTGCAGCTGCGCGTCTGCCTGTACCCCGATTCACAACATCTCGTAAGATCGATGTCATAATAAACGCCTGCGTAGGTTCTGTTATAAAACGACTTTTATAGGTATGCTCATATATGGTAACACCGTTTTGATCGATGGACTTTATGAGAAAAGGTTCCACCTGTATCCCTGCATTTGCAAAAGATGTATAATATTTTGCAAGTTGCAATGGTGAGAGTGAAATAGTTCCAAGTGAGATAGAGAGATCGTTTGGAAGATTTTTTATACCAAACTTCTTAAACTCTCTGAGGAGTTGTGTAAGCCCTATTTCATTGACCAGATTAATGGTCGCAAGGTTTCTTGAGTGGATAAGTGCTTCTCTTAGGCTGATAAGCCCCTTATAATTTTTCTCATAGTTTTTTGGTTGCCATTTTAGCTCTTCACCATTTTTTTCATACTCATAGGTTCTGGCAATATCAACCAGTTTGGTCGCTCCTGAATACCCAAGATCAACTGCAACCTGATAGATAAAAGGCTTAAATGCACTTCCCGGCTGACGACGACCTTGTGTAGCACGGTTATAAGAACTTTTTTTATAGTCCACACTTCCAACAAGTGCCAAAACCTCACCGGTTTTTGGATCTATACTCACAAGCGCACCGTTAAGCAGTGAGGTATTGATATCTGAGGGTTCAAAGTTTGGATCCGATGCAAGCTTTTTTTGCTCCTTTTCTTTATACTTGTGTATACGTTCAAGCGCAAGCTCATAAGCATACTTTAAAGAATCCCGCGCAACTTTTTGCAGTCTGAGATCAACTGTGGTATATATCTCATATCCACCTGTTTTGATATCATCTATCCCCATCTCCACAGCACGTCGCACAACCTCATCAACTATAAAAGGAGCTTTATTTTGGGTAAGCGTGTCATCATATACCTTAGGGGTCTCTTGAAGCGCTTGGTTGTAGGTATCTTCATCTATCCAACCAAGAACATACATACGTGAAATAACCCTGTTGGCTCTTCCCAAAGAGATCTCATAGTTTTTTGTGGGAGCATAAGTACTTGGTGCTTTTGGAAGACCGACCAAAATAGCTATCTCTTTGAGGGTTAGATCATCAAGCTTCTTATGAAAATATCCATCGGCAGCTGTTTTGATACCGTAATATCCATGCCCGAAATAGATCTCATTAAGATAGCGTTCAAGGATCTCCTCTTTGCTAAGCTCTTGCTCGATTTTTATAGAGTATATCAACTCTTTTATCTTTCTTGAGAGCTTTTTTTCACGGGTTAGCAGTCTGTTTTTGACAAGTTGCTGGGTGATGGTACTGGCACCCTCCACCATTTTTCGTGCTTTTATATCTTTGATAATGGCACGAAAAATCGCATCGACATTCACACCGGGATGCTCAAAAAAAGTTGTATCCTCAATAGCTAAAAGTGCTTCAACTGCACGAGGCGGGATCTCATCAAAGGAAGCATAATATCTGTGTTGTTTGTCAAAAATATTTGCGATTTTCTCACCATATTTATCATAAATTCTAGTCGTTAAAGGGGGTTTATACTCAGTGAGTGATGATGTGTCATACTCATACTGCGTCATATAGTAGCCAAGTATGATAAAAGGGGTTACAAAACCTATTATAATTATTGTAAAAAATATCTTCTTTATCATCTTAGTTCCTAAATTCCCTGTTTGCAAAATTTGCTTCTATCAATGTTTTT
Source organism: Helicobacteraceae bacterium (assembly GCA_027056525.1). Lineage (GTDB taxonomy): Bacteria > Campylobacterota > Campylobacteria > Campylobacterales > Sulfurimonadaceae > Sulfurimonas. Next base: position 4,746 of record JALUKO010000031.1, read on the forward strand.
GTATAACTTTGTTGTGGATTTCTCATAACTTCTTGCATCTTTGCACTCTCAACAACCCTACCATTTTTGATAACACATATATCTTCACACAAAGCTTCTGCCGAGTACATATCGTGTGTTACAAAAAGTATTTTAAATCCAAACTTTTTTTGTAGATCTTTTAAAAGATCCAAAATAATCACCCTTGTTTTGGGATCGAGTGCTGTTGTCGGCTCATCAAGCAGCAAAAGCTTTGGGGAAGACTCCAAAGCCATAGCAATCACAACACGTTGCAACTGACCCCCTGAAAGTTCAGGAGCAAATCTCTCTAAAAGCTCTTCATCAAGATCAACCTGCTTGAACAACTCGGCAACCCTCTGTTTTGATGCAAAGAACTGCTTTTTTATTTTTGTGAGCGGCGAAAGTGCCGTAAAGGGGTTTTGCGGCACAAACGACACAGTTTTTCCCGCTTGAAGTTCAAACTTTGCATCATACTCAAGTGTGCACTTCATAGAGGATGGCAACATCCCCAGCAACGCTTTAAGTGTTAAACTTTTACCACTCCCACTTTGTCCCACAAGTGCCAAAGATGTAGATATCTCAAAGCCTATATCAACAAGTATCTGCTCCTCTAAAGTGATCTGTATCTTGGAAATTTTCATCACTTATTTTACCTAAATTTACTTATTTTTCTACACACCAGCTCTAAATCCTGTGCACTTTGCCCAAGTCTTGCAATGAGTCGTATGATCGCTTTTGCTACAGTAGGCTGCCTAATACCGCCAACTGCAAACCCCTCTTTATAGAGTTCATTTTTAATCTCTATAACTTTTTTATTATCATCTATAAGTATGGGTACTATCAGTCCATCAACATCAAGTTCAAGCTCCCTGCGGATGATCTTTTTTCTTAAAGCTATCTCGTTTTGAAGCACTTCGAGGTTATTTTGCATATAGCGCAATGCCTGATGTGCCAAAATGG
>JALUKO010000032.1 GCA_027056525.1 Helicobacteraceae bacterium
CTCTTGAGAACCGCCATATGGATATAGTGGAGATGGATGCTGCAAGCTCACGTAAAATTGATGATATCAGAGACCTTATTGAACAGACCAAATACAAACCATCAAGTGCCAGATTTAAAATTTTCATCATAGATGAAGTGCATATGCTGACAAAAGAAGCATTCAATGCCCTTTTAAAAACACTAGAAGAGCCTCCATCATATGTCAAGTTTATACTTGCTACTACAGATCCGCTCAAGCTGCCGGCAACCATACTGAGTCGTACTCAACACTTCCGCTTTAAAAGCATAGCTACAAACAAGATCATAGACCATTTAGCTCATATTTTACACCTTGAGCACATCGAGTATGAAAATGATGCGTTGGAGATCTTGGCACGCAGTGGTAGTGGAAGTCTAAGAGACACGCTTACACTTCTTGATCAGGCGATTATTTACTCAAAGAATCATGTTGATGTACGCACAGTGACTGACATGCTCGGTCTTGTTGATCCTAAATTTATCACGGAGCTTTTCAATGCAGTTTTTGCAAAAGATTATGCGGCTCTTGTCGAGTATGTAAAAGTACTTGAAGACTACGAAGCAGAAATGGTAGTTGATGAGCTCATAGCCTATCTCAAAGAGAAAATGTACAACCAAGATGCTCTCTTTAGCACTTTGGTGCTTGAGAGATTTTTTAGAATTCTAAGTGAATCAAAATATCTCTTTAGTATTAATGCCGATGGTTCTTTTGTACTCTCCATGATCTTTTTCAAAATGATCGAAGCACTCCGCATAAAAGAAGTGGATCAAATGATCGAATCTTTAGAGTCTGAGATACAAAGACCACAGATCATCACACCTCAAGAGCAGACCCAAGAGCAGACCCAAGAACAGACACAAGAACAAACGGGGGAAGTAACAGACACGACACCGAGCACTCCTGCAAAGCAAAAGCAGGACAAACAAGAAGAACCGGTGATGCAAACTTCTAAAATACGTTTTGATGAGCTTACTTCCAAGATTAAAGACAGAAACTATGAACTTGGAGAATGTTTTGCAAACTCTGTACATTTCATCTCCTATGAAGCCAATACTCTCACATGGGAGAGTTGTGCCGATGAGGAGGGAAAACAGATTTTAAAGCATGGCTATGCAGCCATAAAACAGCTTGTGCGTGAAGTGTTTGGGTTTGAAACAACGATAAAAGGGATCCCCTGCACACAAGCTCCTAACGAAAAAAAAAACACTCCAGCATCTGAACAAAGTGCTTCCATGATAGAAGATATAGAGGTTGGTGATGGTAGCTGTGTAACAAACTGCTCTGCAGAAGATCCATCAACACAAGAGTTAAACGGGGTTGATATTACCCAAGAGCCAATGGTTCAAAAAGCAATAGAGCTCTTTGAAGCTAAAAAGATCACTATCCAGTCTAAAATATAAACTATTCAAAAAAGATATCGTTACAACAAAGTTTCTCTTTGTGACAAAACTTCAGTATATTTTCATATGGTATGGTGTTTCTTCTTTTTATAGTTGCAAAATTTGACTGTGTGATATTGAGAGCTTGTGCCACATCCTTGTCTAAAATTTTTGTAGTTTTTATCTCTGCCA
>JALUKO010000033.1 GCA_027056525.1 Helicobacteraceae bacterium
ATTTAAAACAATTCTTCTCATTTAGCAAAGATTATTGTATTTTTGGCAAACTTATCGATTAAGTAATTTTTAAGAAAATAATAAAATAAGATGGAAAAGAAAACTACTTTAATAACAGGAGCCTCAAGCGGTATAGGGAAAGATTTAGCTTATGTATATGCCGAAAATAATTATGATTTAGTATTAGTTGCTCGCCGTAAAGAAAATCTTGAAAAAATTAAAAAAGAAATTGAGGAAAAAACAAAAGCTAATGTAGAAATAGTATCTATGGATTTAGCGGGTGTTAAAAGTGCAGAACAATTATACGAATTTATAAAGAAAAAAAATATTCAGATCAAAGTTTTAATTAATAATGCCGGTTTTGGTGTTTATGGTGATTTTATTGATGCAGACATAGCCCGAGACGAAGGAATGGTTTTGCTAAACATAATGACTTTGACCAAGCTTACTAAATTATTTGCTAATGATATGAAAGAAAAAGGAGGTGGGAATATTGTTAATATTGCTTCAACAGGAGCTTTTCAACCTGTGCCGGGTATAGCAATATATGCTGCTACTAAGGCTTATGTATTGAGCTTTTCAGAAGCAATTGCTTTTGAATTGAAAAAACATAAGGTATTTGTAACTGCTATTTGTCCGGGTCCGACAAAAACAGAATTTGCCGAAGTGGCAAAAATGAGTAATAATCCTTTTAAGAATGCACCTACAGCACGTGAGCTTGCTGAATTTACTTATAAATCGATGATTAAAAGAAAAGCTTGTGCTGTACATGGGTTAAAAAATAGTCTATTAGCTCTTTCTGTGAAAATAATGCCACGCAAATTAGTACTTGCATTTGCAGAAAAAGTCATGAAGTAAATCATCCGAAATTAGCTTTATAATTGTAGTTATACAGTTAATTTAATGGGCAAAATTATTAAAACGTGTCTGATCTATAATTCCGAATGTAGTTAGGCACGTTTTCAATTATCCGAAATTTAATTTTTCCGGCTTACTATTATCTCCGGATTGCATAAGTCAATTGTCAAATTATTTCCTCATTTAACCCGCATTATACACCAATTCTTGTTGGTTTTTCTGGTACTGAGTTGATTAACTGATAACTACAAGTGTTACCGTTAAAGAATAAAACTCTCAAATTTATTCGCTTTCGGCTCATGAGGCTAAAGGTTGGGTGTGTCTTGAAATTCTCTTCACGTATTCCGATGAACCGGAACAGGCTTTGTATCTGTTCCGAACTTATTTCGGAAAAGAGAATTTCATGAACTGCGAAGCACCTCACCGAAGGTAATAATCCTGATTAATAAACTTTCCCTATTAACCCGAATTATTCACCAATTTTATCATGCTTTCAGTTTAACAAGTTGATTATTAGTCTTTTATGTGAAGAATTCTATGAGATTTATTCACTCAATTTTGGGTGTCTCTTGAAATTCTCTTCACGCATCTACTTCGTTACGAATTCCTTGAAATATAAGGATATGTCGGCGGAATTCGGTGTCTCGTATCTGCATAAAGAGAATTTCATGAATAATCCGGGTTAAATTCACCTTATAGCCAAACATAATGTGCAAATATATTAGTTTATTA
>JALUKO010000034.1 GCA_027056525.1 Helicobacteraceae bacterium
CTTATACAGGGTGTATTCGCCACACGAGAGTTTAATGATGAAGCCATTGATTCAGCTATTTTTGGATTTACATCAGCATTAGATCAAATATTTAAAGACTATGTAAAAAATAAAACACTCCAGAAGAAAAAAGAGGCTAGGGAATTTAATCTAGAATACTATCCTGAGTTATTAAGAAGAATACTTACATATCCAGGAAAATTAGAAGATATATTTAAACCTATAGATGACCAAACTTATTATTTATTGAAAAGTTGTTTATTTCCATTACTAGAAACAATTACCTGGTTAAATAAACATAATAAAGGTTATAATCAGACAGCGGTTGAATATGTGTTTTTTAATGATAACTTTATTAAAAACCCTAGAGAAGTTTATGTTATGAAGGAAATTAATTCAGTTAAAACCCATTTTGAAATATTGAATTTTAAGGATGGTATTGATTTATTTAAAAGTTTTATCATAAACCCATATGGAGTTCTCTTTGATAAACATGATGATAATTTAGCATATGATGTTGAATTGCTTATCGATGCTTTATCTAGACGGCGAATTGTTAAAAACCAGATGTTGGTTCTCGAAGCAATTGAGGCCCGTTGGATTGATTTATCAGAAGAAAGTTTAACTTATTTAGATAATCCTGCGAACGGTAATTGTTTAAATAGGGAACAGGCCGAGCAAATTCTAATGGATATTAATGATTCGGAAGATAGAGAAAAAAGAATTAAATCATTAACAGAAGTTGAATGGTTACAAAAACAAGTATTTATGGAAACTAAAAATTTCACGAAGTTAAGAATTTCACAATTAAATATTACTCAGAAGGGTATTAAGGTTGCGGCAAACTCTGCTTATGGTATCTTTGGGTTAATTACCTGGCCATTTGCCAGCCCTTTAATTGGTAATGCGATTACTTCCGCTGGAAAAATATATGGAATTAAATTATTCCAGGCAGTAACTGTTGACGTATTAGAGAAAAAAGAAAAGGAAGTACAAGCAAATGGATAAAATACTAGAATCTGAACACGCGTTCGTATACGGTAAGATTAAATTTACTACGACTAAAGTTTTTATAAGGGCAACAGTAGAAATAGCTATTGTACCTCTAGGATATCTCGTTAGAGATACTAAGACAAATGATCTATATATGTTTGAAAACTATCAAGCTATTACAGAAAAATTCGATATAAAGGATTATAATGCAAGTTGATTTAAAAGCAAAAGCAGAGGAATACAAGCAAAAACTGAGCGAGCTCCAGACGAAGAAATCAGAAGTAGAAAGGCAATTGATTATACTCGAAGAGCAATATAATCAATACAAGGATAAAATAGAACAAGCGTTTAATACTTCAGATCCAGAGGAGCTTCAAAAGATAGCGGCACAATATCTCGTTGATATTCAAACATTAGAAGGGCAATTAAATGGTGGAAGCTGAGAATATTTTTGGGTTATTAGATAAAACAACATCAGAATCTCAAGAATCAATGGCTAAATCGGAATTTAAAACCTTTTTGAAATTTATAGAGATGGTATATGAATACTCGACAACAACGTCGGCTGAAGCTTCTATTGCAAAAGATTTTTT
>JALUKO010000035.1 GCA_027056525.1 Helicobacteraceae bacterium
CCGCCGCCGCGAACAACCAGTAGTAAAAAAACGATTCTATATATGCCATATCATGCAGCTTTCGTAAAAACGGTACGCGATATCTCTTGCTTGGTCATATTTGAAATAAAACTCCGATGGCCTGAGAATTCCCTGACTGGGGAGTCCTGCTTCCATTAAAATGCTAGTTATAACTATTGACCAATCAAAAAGATTTGCATCCCCGCTTCCACCATCTGGCAAAAGCAACTTATATATTTCAGATTGAACCTCTGGGTCAAACTCAATTGTTTTGCCATTAATTATTTTTATAGCCATTATCTTATGTCCTTGTCAAATTTTATTTTTCCAGGTGTTACTTTTTTTATTTTATAACTTTTTAAAAGTTCTAAGATTTTTTCATGCACTTCTTTTGAAACCTTTTTTTTATTTGTTCTATATTCTGCATATGCATATACATTCCACCCAAAAAGCACTTTTTTAGTATCTACATTATGTTCTAAAAGAAGTTTTGTCATCTCATATAGTCCATTACAAGAAGTATAAAAAAGAGGAGGCAATTTTCTATTTGCACTTCTTGTACTCCTTTTTAAATATGGATCTACATAACCTATCTTATTTACATCTATCCCACTATCTAAAAGTATTTTAGTTGTTTTAGTGGCATTATTTTCTAAAGCATATTGAATAGGCTCTTTATCTGCAATATCTTTTGTATGGATATCTGCTCCATGAGATATAAGATATTTTGTTATATTAGTATCATTAAAAAATGCAGCATAATGCAAAGGTGTTCTTTTGTTTAGCATTTTTACATTAACACCATATTTTTCAATTTCACTTTTTGCTTTTATAAAATTCTTCTCTTTTAATGCCGTATATAGAGGTATTAGTGTAGTATTTTTTTCTGGTGTATCAATAGGATTTTGTTTAATTAGTTCATCTCTTCTAATTTTTTCAAAATCTATTTTTTTACATTTCAGTAAAGCTCTACGTATAAAAAAATAAATTTCATTTTCTTTGTTTGCAAAAACACTATCACTTTTTATCGGGGTGAGCTCAATATGAAGTTTACGATGTCCTTTGAGAGGTACTTCTATCCTATCTAAGACAGTTTCAGTAAAATCACTTCTCGAATATGCAGCTCCACCCAATGTAATAGTTGCATTATAGTCTTTGAGTAATTGTTTATCATAGTAGTATTTAAAATTATATTTGCCTTTGATTTTGTAATCAAATATATGTGCATTAGGACTGGAAAAACCAATCCAATAACAACCATCTTTTTCTAATCGCACATCAAATGAATAAGTTTGAGCATCTTGAAAATTATCTAATTTTTTATAATAATCAGCTCTGTATCCAAAATTATTCAAGAAAAAACCTATTAATGCTAATATAAAACCTATTAAAAAATATAATATAAATCGTTTTTTTGTATTTTTCATCACCCAGCCTTTTTAAAAACATTATGCATTAAAGGGGTCAGGCCCCTTTAATGTTTCTGCTCCTATAGTTTCTGTATTATACATTGTGCAGTCGGGGTGGGGGTCACTACATCTATTACTTCTTGATCCGGTGTTGCCATTATTTATCCTTTTTGATTGATTTTTTGTTTTTTCTTTCTTTTTGTTCTAAAAGTTTTTCTAGCTTGGAGAATTTTGTAAACTCTTCTAATGTAAATGTGACATCTTTAAATTCTCTTTTATTTTTATATAGTGGTAATCTTGTATATGAATCAAACTTATTAAACTTTACATCATCCTTATACTTAAGCGGTATCTCACACAGATAGGTTGCTACGCCGTAACTGTAGCTAAGGGCAGCATCTTCATAAAGCCACTTAACTTGATCTTGTTCTCGTTTGCTTAATTTATGAAACGAACTGTTTTTGTCTCTAAATTCCCAATTGTAAAAATCTTCCACTATACCAACAAATATCTTTATCTCTTTGGAGGTACACGGGTTTATGTTGTTATGTGCATTGTAAGTGATATACATGTCATATGTAACTAAAATTCCCGCATAAAAAAGTCCCAGATTGTAAGGAGTTTCATCAAACTCCTTTTTGACATTTTTATCTCTTTTATACTTTTTATATACACCGTAAAGAAGGTGTGCATATCTTATGTTTTTTTGAAAAAGTTCTTTGTTGTCCATAAATATAAACAGCTTTTTCAAATAACTTATTTTATTATTGTAAGTGGCATAATAAGCTATATTATTACTGAGATAATAGGACATCTGCCCGATAAAAACATATCTTTGATTGTTGATGTTCTTGTCTTTAAAAGATTTGTCATAAAGTTTATATGATGTGTCAAACATTTTGTCCATGATCTTTGAGAATCTAGGATTGGGGTTTGCGGCGGATTCAGGGTGGTATCTTATCTTCACCATATAGAGCTGTTTGTATTTATAGTACCAAAACTCTCTTTCTCCATCATCTTTTGGAATATATTGATACATTCTTGAAAGTAAAAATGATTGAAAGTTCTGTATTTTTCTGTCTAAGTATCCTTCTGGATTGATAAACCTGGCATACTCCTGAAAACCTGTTTTTACATGTATGTTGATTCCGACAGAGTGCCAAAAATAGACGAAATCTCCAACGATAGCATAACTCTTTGCTTTTGGATATGCGCTGCCTTTTCCATAGTAATTTATACTTTCATTAACATAGAAAAATACAAATGCTACCAGATATGCAAATGTCAAAAATTTGAAAAATCTGCTTTTTATCAGTTTAAATAAGAGCTTTTTCTCTTTTTCCCATGTCATTCCTCCTATGGAATAGAAGAGCTTCATCTGACCGACTAGCATATATAAAACCACCGCTCCGCCAAACAGTACTGCAAACATGAACAGTACCGCGGCTACATAGAGAAAAAACGATTCTATATATGCCATATCATGCAGCTTTCGTAAAAATAGTACGCAATATATCTTGTTTAGTCATATTTGAAATAAAACTCCAATGGCCTGGGAATTCCCTGACCGGGGAGTCCTGCTTTCATTAAAATGCTAGTTATAACTATTGACCAATAAAAAAGATTTGCATCCTCGCTGCCGCAACATCTACAATGCCGAAACTTTTAAGTGTGTTTTCAAAAATATATCCTGTATTTTTCGCCGCTTGAACTATATAGTCTGCCATTTTACTCTCCTTGTGATTTTTGTTTTTGTTTGTATGCTTGTTCTATGCCTCGTTTGGCGTAGTAGTAGAGTTGCGAAGGATTAGAAATATTTCCATCAAGAGGTTCATCTTTATGTCCTTCATTCCAAAACTCTACATCATCTTTTACAAATTTTTTATACCCGCACAACTTATTTGCCGTGTAGCTTACGGTTTCAAGCTCACTGTTTGCCACAGTATATATCCACTGCTCATTTTCAGATACTTTATAAAGTGGACCATCTTTGGCATTGAAAGCCTCTGAGTATGGGTAGACTTTTAATAGCAGAGGATCATCACACCGAAATGTCCCTTGATACATCTTATTATCCAAAATAGCTGCTAAATGAAGCAGCATGGCGACTTGGTGGGCTAACTGCAGTCTTGGATTGGCTTTTATCTTTTTATAGGCTTTTGGGTGAGATTTCCACTCACTTTGCATCTTTTCTGACCACTTGACGATATTTACCAAAGGAATGATGGCATCTTTGTATTTGACAAAGTTATACATACTGCCATGATTATCATAATTAAGTGAATAATATGCAGCAACATAACCTTCAATATGATACATCGTCAAAAGAGGATATGCCAAATACTTCTCATCTTCAAACACTTTATCTCTCATCGGTTTATTTGCCAAATCATCCAACCCTTTATATATGTTATCCCACATTTGAGATATCCAAGGCTTTAGCGGAACAACGGTCGTAACTATCACTCCTAGTGGGTTTGGTGCTTGGGTAGGCAGATGTGTCTTTCTTGCGTAGAGATACCAGAAAAATCTGTAGTTCCACATCGCAGGCTCGGCATCATCTTTAGGGATGAGAGAGGTACCTTTGGCTACGATGGCTCTTTGCAGCCACTCCATAGGTCTTAAAAGATCGTTTTCAGGTGAGAGGATAGATGAAAGGATGGCTCTATACAAAAGTAAAACATTACCTACGGCATAGTACTCTTTTGCATCCAAGTAGGCATGTTTTTCATTGACCCATTCATAACGCTCTTTTATCCAGTATGCGGAATTTATCATAAGCAATCCCACAAAAAAAAGCATAACGGTTCGTTTCGTTCCTACGATAAACATGCTCTTTGGAGGAATAAATATATCTTTAACTCCATTGACAAACCACCCTTTTGGGCTCTTTCTGTTTTTTATAACTATATAAATCATCCATATAACAAACCATACAATCCCTACGGCTGTGAGTATGGTTTGTTGAAAAAGTGTCACCAAGAAAAACATAATAATAATAAGATTTCTTACTTTTGGGTTTATATATCTAAAGACGAAGAGTGTGTATCGAACGACCACCACTGCGGCATAGATATAAATCATCAAAGTGATAACTATCAACACTAAAAATAAAAATGCACCAAAAAATGAACTCGTCATGTAAACACTCTTTCAATATAAAGTGCTCTTTGTATATTCATTACCTGTAGTGACTTATCTATAAACATGATAAGACCGTTAAAGTATGCATCATTGATGGTACCACTGTTTGAAACATAGTAGGTATCGAAGTCGCTTCCGCCAATCAGGTTTTTCATATTTTTCTCTTCCATCACTAAACTATTTAAATTTTCCATCTCTTGTTTTATCTAGCGCTCTTGATGAACCGCAGCCGGCATTGTAACATTCATATCTTTTTATATCGGATTAAAACAGAAAATATTTTGGTTTTTCGAAAGAGTAGTTGCTCTATTTACGGGAAGTCTGTATATTGTTATCACCTGACCCCTTTGCCTCCTTAACCCCTTTGCCTCCCGGTGGTGGTCTTCATTGCAATCTTAAGATTTTTTGCTTTTTTTGTTGCGTCTTTCGCTTCCGCCGACTCATCGATGATCGGCTGATAGATTCCGATAAATTTCTCGCTTTTTGAGGCGAAGTCTTTCAGGGCGTTTAGCTGCTCCTCATTAAGACCGAGCTCCTGCTCTTTTTGTGCGATAATCTCTTCGATCGTTTGGCTCATCTATACTCTCCTTTTTTGATTTTTCCAACTTTTCTTAGAAAGGACTGATAATCCATTTCTATAAATTTCTTTTCTGATTTGTTAGTGTTAAAACCTGGTGGTTGGAAATATTTTCCATAAACTTCATATCCGCATATCTCGGTAGCTATATATTTATACGCCCCTCCGTAGCTCACATAGGAGTTGTAAAGCGTATCGATCTCGCTGTTTGGGAGTTTGTACAACACCCCGCCTTCATCTCCCAGCACCTCGTTGAGCCTTTTGAGCTCTTTGTATTTTGAAGTATCTATGAGACGATTTTGGTTGGGGAGTTTTCCAAGTAGCTTGTTTCTGATCCTTACGTAGGTCTTGATCGGTTCGCCCTCACAGGAGAAGGTTCCCTCGACGTAGGAGATATCTATGAGATCTTCTGCGATGTTTAAAATGGCGCAGTAGAGCAGCACCCTGTTTTTGGCCAGCTTTTTGCCGTAGAGTCTTTGCACGTAGGGATCGTCGAAGTTCTTTTCAAACTCCAAAAACCACTTGAACTCTTTTTTGTCCTGCTCCACAT
>JALUKO010000036.1 GCA_027056525.1 Helicobacteraceae bacterium
TATATCCCAAGGATGAGAATGCTGTTTTCATCTCACTTGAATCCCGCTCGAGGTTTTCATTGAGCTGTGTAATGAGGGAGTTGGAACCTTGTATCCCTTCTTGGATTTCACTAAACTGCTCAGAGATGCTCTCTACGTCTTGTTTCATGGTTTGCAGGGAGATGTTGATCTCGCTAACGGCCTTGTCTGTTCTGTCTGCGAGTTTGCGAACTTCATCGGCAACGACGGCAAAACCTCGTCCATGCTCTCCCGCTCGAGCTGCTTCTATGGCAGCATTGAGTGCGAGCAAATTGGTTTGATCTGAAATATCTTTTATAAGTGAGAGTATGCTTGTTATATCGTTTGTTCTCTCTGATAAGCCTTGCACAGTTGCCAGTGAGTTTTCAGAAACAGAGTTAAGGCCATCGAGAGTTGTTACGATCTCATTTGTTTTTTTTGTAACTTGCTCTATGTTTTCTGCGAGTATATTTGTTTTATGTAAGCTGTCTTTGGAATTTTCTACAGATTCTGCAAGATTTCCCTGAATAAGTACAATATTTGAGCGTAGATTTTTGTTTTGCATATACATCAGAGCATCACAGGTGCTTGTATCATCGTGTGCAGTTTGCGTTTTTATAATGGACTCTAGTTCACTAACACGCCTTTTTAGTTCCATATTTTCATCTTTAAGTAGTTCATTGTCCTGTTTGAGTCTGTTATATTGAGGCTCAGGTATGCCGGTTGTTCCAAAAAGTCCCATGATCTTCCCCTAAATGTCTGTTAAATGTCTACAATTAAAATCAACATACTATGTTTTTAATCATTATGGATTGTACCCAAGTAGAGATAAAGATTTTATTAAATTATCATCACAAAAAAAGAAAACTTTCTAAATTTTATTTTTCAAGTATCTAATGATCCTGTTTTCAAGCCAGAAAACAGGCTTGAAAAAGCTTCCGGAAATAAAACCGACATGTCCCCCATGAGAGTACACTTCCAAGCTGATGCTTGGGGAGAGCTCCTCTTGTTTTGGGATGATATCTTGTGTCATAAAGGGGTCATCACAAGCGTGAATGATGAGGGTGTCTGTTTGTATATACTGTAAGTATCCCTTGGCACTTGATTTTTTATAGTAATCATCAACTGAGCTAAAACCATGGATGGGAGCTGTATAGCGATCATCGAACTTCCAAAAAGTAGTGAGCTTACAGATCTCACTTTTTTTAAGACCTATAAGCTTGTGCAGATCGTGTGTTTTATATTTTTCATACAGGGAGTTACGTAGATCTTTGAGAAGTATGTATTGGTAAAACTTTGAAAAACCGGTATCCATTTTATAAGCGCATATGTCAAGCTGCAAAGGCGCGCTGATGGAGACGGCAGCTCTTAGGAAGCTTTTTTCTTTTAGCTCTCCTAAAAGTTTTAGAAGCATATTGCCGCCAAGGGAATAACCAATGGCAAAGAGCGTAGCGTTTGTATAGGTTTGTTTGAGGTGTGTTAGCCAGGCAAGGGCATCTGCCGTATCTCCACTGTGATAAGATCTCGCAAGTTTGTTCATTTTTCCTGAGCAACCTCTAAAGTGCATGAGCACCGCAGAAAA
>JALUKO010000037.1 GCA_027056525.1 Helicobacteraceae bacterium
GGGTAATTCCTGTAGTTATCGTTTTTTGAGAAGTGGTGAGCTCTGTAAAGTAGTGTAGTGCCAAAAAGAACAGTATGACAATGATGAGACCTAGTATATATGCCATTAAGCGATACCTCTTATTTGGTATGTGATATCACCGGCTCCAAAGCCTATGATAAGACCTTTGTCCAGTGTTTTAAGTTTTTCATGGTCTTTCATAACTGTTATGGAGTTATTTGCTCTCGTGATATTGTCTGCCATGGTCAAGTTATAGTTTTTAAAACTCTCTTGGAAGTCAATATCACGAGATGCCTCACCCGCTGACCATACAGGAAGGATTATCAACTCTTGAACACCCTCAAAACATTTGGTGAACTCTTCAAGGTTGTCAATGGTGCGTGAGTACTTGTGTGGTTGCCAGATGGCCGTGATCTTGTCAAAGCCTTTGAGATGTGCATACTCTTTGAGAGACTCAAAGGTTGCTTTGATCTCGGTGGGATGATGAGCATAGTCATCAATGATAACACGGTTTGTTTCTGAGCCGACGATATCAAAACGTTTTTTGATCCCCTTGAAACTAAGAAGGTTTTTACGAATACTCTCAATATCCATAGATTCTTTTGCTGCTAAAATTGCCAAAGATGCATCTATGGCAATATGTCTTCCAAAGCCCCAAACCTCAAAAACTCCGAGATCTTTCAGTGAAAAACGTGTGTGTGGTTCATCGTTTATAAGAATGTATTCTATATTGTTTATATCTTTGTTGGGGTAGAGCCAATGTGCATCTATATCATCTTTGAGTGTAGTTAAAAAAGGGTCTTCCGCATTTAAAACACGCAAAGTGGCAGATCTAATGAAAGTAGTATAAGAGTGATAAAATCTTTCATAATTATAGTCATAATACTCCATATGCTCAGGCTCTGCATTGACCACCAAGGCACAATAAGGATTGGAGTTTATAAAACTTCCATCGCTCTCATCTGCTTCAAAAAGCATAACATCTGTTGTGTCATCGTAGCGTACATTGGAGCCAAAAGCTTTAGACTCTGCTCCGATGATCGCTGAACCGCTCATGATAGAAGCAAGAATAGCCGTCGTTGTGCTTTTGCCATGCGCACCTGCAACGGAGTACACTTTTGAGTTTTCAAGGATATAAGGGAGTGCTTCACGACGTGCCAGCACCTTGATACCCTTGGCTTTTGCAGCAAGAACTTCCGGGTTCTCAGGACTGATAATGGCTGAGTGCACTACAAGATCCTGATCAGTAATGGCATTTTGAGTATGGGGAATCTGTACACTTATGCCGAGTTTTTCAAGTTTTTTAGTGATGATAGTCTCTGCTATGTCTGAACCGCTTACCTCATGCCCTTTAAAGTGCATATACTGTGCAAGCCCTGAGATCCCTATACCACCGATACCGATAAAATGAATTTTCATAAGTTATTCCCCGCCTTTTTGGCTGTTATTTAGCAATTTTTGTGCCTCTTTGGAAAAAACACTTATGTAAAATGTTCCGCTGTCGTTGGTTGCTTCAATATCTGCTATCTGTTCAATAAAATCATCCAATGTCAGGTTTTCTGCAGAAGCGATCCAGTGCAGTTTCATCGCCTTGGAAAACTTTTCATCATTAGAGAGCCCTGAGAGTACTTCAAAAAGAGCGCTTGCATCTTTTGTGGCACCTGCACTGTAGTGCTCTATAGCGTATTCATAGAGAGCTCTGAGCGTTGCAAAGTCTTGAACCTCATTCATATCCATAACTCTGTGAGCTTCTAAAGTGTCAGTGAGTCTCTCTAATGCAAGATCCAAAATATTGGCATAAAAGCCATGAAGTGTTTCTTCATCTAAAGTATCATGAGCACGTTGTTCTAGCACATAAAGTGATGCAATGTCGGCATTTTTTTGAGCTTCTAGTATCTTTTGTTTTAAAGCTTTTTTGTCACTCATGATAAACATTCCTTTATTTTTAAGAGGGCATTTTTTGTTTTATTTTCATCTTCTACAAGTGCGATACGGACAAAACTTTTGCCTGGGTTGTTGCCCTGTGCATCTTCGCGTGCAAGGTACTCTCCCGGAAGTACTTTGATGTTGTAGTTTTTGTAAAGTTTTTGTGTAAATTCGATGGCGTTGTCAACCTTGAGCCAGATGTAAAATGTAGCTTCGGGTATGGGAGTGCCGAGTATCTCTTTGGCAAGAGTGAAATTTTTCTTATAGATCTCTCGTGAGAGGCTCACATGTTCCTCTTCTCTCCATGCACTTGCGGCAGCACTTTGAAGCGGAAGAGGGGAAGCACAACCCACATAAGTTCTGTACTTCATATACTCTTTTAAAATCACTTCATCACCTGCGATAAATCCCGAACGAAGCCCCGGTGCCGAGGAGCGTTTCGAGATGGAGTTGATAACAAGAATATTTTTTAAAGTGGTATTGCCGACATGATGAGCAGCTTCTAGAAGTGAAGGGATCGGCTTGTTTGTATAGATCTCACTGTAGCACTCATCATTGAGCAGAACAAAGTTGTGTTTTAAAGCCAAATAGACCCATTCACCAAGTTCTTCTAAAGTTAAAACAGAAGATGTCGGGTTATTTGGGAAGTTAAGAATCACAAGGTCGCACTTTGAGAGTTCCTCTTCGTTTATCTGTGGTTTGAAGTTGTTGCTCTCGTTAAGATTTAGAAACACCATTTTTGCTTTTGAAGCGATAGCGGCACCTTCATAGATCTGATAAAAAGGGTTTGTAAATGCCATAGTTGCTTCCTCTTTATCAAAGAGCAAGAATTGTGGAAAGTTAAAAAGCACCTCCCGTGTGCCAAAAGTTGGGATGATCTGCTCATCTCTGAGCTTCACACCAAATCTTTTGCTCATAAACTCTTTTTGAGCATCTCTGAGCTCTTGTTCACCGGAGGTTTTTGGGTATTTTTTTAGAAGTTGTGCACTCTCACAAAGCGCTTTTTGTATAAACTCGGGTGTTTCAAACTGTGGTTCACCAATAGTTAAAACAGAAGCTTCATACTTGGAAGTAGGTGTGATATTTTTGAGTAAATTGTTTAGTTTTTCAAATGGATAGGGTTCAAAATTCATAGTTTTTAGGTAATGTCCTTATAAAATCGTGACATTATATCTAAAATGTTTCCAAGAGGGGTAAATGAAAATCCCCTGCATGTATAGATTTTATTTTGGAAGAGCAAACTTTTGTGTGACAAGCTCCCCTTCATCGTTAAAAAACAGATAATAGAGCATATCTTTTTTTACAGGTAGTCCAGCAAGATATCTTAGAGCAAGGTTTGCTTGGAGTGATGCAATATGCATCACAATCGGTGCAGCTATCCCTGCAGGAGTTTTTTGAATGATCTTAAATGCATCTGTAAAAGAGGCATCTTCTATAAAACACACCTGTCCGTGAAATGCTTCGACACTTCCATATACCCAAGGGGTGTTTTTTGCTTTGGCATATGCGTTGATCTCTGCTCGACTCGGAAGGTTGTCTGTGGCATCGATGATAAGGTCAACTTCTATGTTTTTTTTGCTGAACTCTTCAAAGTTGCACTCATGGGAGAGAGCTTTGACATAAGGGGATCTTTGCTCAATAATCTCAGCATTGATACGGGCTTTGTTTTTCCCCTCGTCACCCACTTTAAAAGCGATCTGTCTGTGAATATTGTGAAGGCTTACTTCATCAAAATCAATCATATGTATCGTGCCAATACCACTTGCTCCGAGTGCAAATGCAAGGGAGCTTCCAAGCCCGCCTGAGCCAACGATTGCTATGCTCTTTTCTTGTAAAGACAACTGTGTCTCTTCACCCCAAAGTTGTACTTGACGATGGAAATATTGCATCATGATTATGCCTTGTTTAGAAAAATTATAAAGATTATAACATAAAACTTAACTAAGTCGATAGTGTTACTTGTCTTTTGTTGAGCATATCTTTAAAACCCCATGATCTTCTAGCTTGAAGTACCTCTTGGTGGCTCATATCGACGATCATAAGTTCCTCTTTGTTGCCTAAGTGGGTCAGTATGTCACCATTTGGTGAAGCCAAAAGGGAATCACCGTAGAACTTCCAGGTATATTCTTTATCTTGATATTCCCCAATACGATTTGCTCTTAGTATGTAGCAGTTGTGAGTAAAAGCTCTTGTAAGTATGAGTCTTTTCCATCTTTCATAAGAGTCAAAAGTGGAAACACTCGGCACTAAAACAGCATCTACATTTTTAGCATCAATAAAGCTCCACAGCTCATCAAAGTGGATCTCAAAACCATGCATAACAGCAAATTTAAAGCCATTTATCTTAAAGACCATAGGACTTTTTAGAGGTTTTATTTCATTGGCAAAGAATTTTTCCTCATTCCAATGGTTGTAGTTGATGAGGAGTTGTTGCTGGTAGTAGGTGGTAGAGTTTGGTGCAAATTTTGCCACTGTTTTATAGGCTTTGTGACGCTTGACAACAACCAGAGGAACCACAATCGTCATATTGTACGTAGATGAGAGCTCTTTTAATATCTTTATCTGGTGCTCTGCCTGCTCTTTAAGCATACTAACGGACATACTTTGAAGTTCTTTAAAAAAAGGGTTTAAAACATACTCTCCAAGAAGCAGCACTTTCACATCTTTGTTATGGGCTATGCGGATGTAGTTATAAAGCTTTGTGGAGCTCATCCCCTGAGCATTGAGTTGTAAAACAGCGGCTCTCACGGTTTAAGAGCCTTTGATCTCATTGATCTTTATCTGAGCATCTTCTAACATCTTTTGCGCATCGCTGAGCTCTTTCATCCCTTTTTCATAAGCTTTGACACTCTCTTTGAGCGTGATCTGTGGATCCATAAGTGTTTCTAGTATCTTTTTTGCATTTTCAAGTTTGCTTTCAAACTCCTCTTTAGCCATTGAGTACATCCTTTACATAATCTTCAAATTTGTCGAGTTCGACCAAAAAGGCATCATGCCCGTAGTCACTTGCTACTTCCATATAGTGATGATTTTTATTTTCAAGTTTATTCAGTACCTCATGTAACTCCCGCATCTCTGAACTTTTAAAAAGTAAATCATTGCTGAAGCTGACAAGGTGCAGCTCTGCCTGAACTTTTTTCATCGCCTCTTCAAGTGAGTCAAAACCGCGGGCAAGATCAAAAATATTGATCGCTTTGGTGATGTAGAGGTAAGAAAGCGGGTCAAACCATTTCGTGAAGTTATAGCCGTTGTACTCTAAATAAGATTCAACTTGAAACTTTCCAAAAAGCTCATAAAGACCATCCGTTCTTTTGTACTCTCTGCCAAATTTTGTCTTCATAGATTCATGAGATAAAAAGCTGATATGCCCTGCCATACGTCCCACTGCCATTCCTGAGAGCCCTTGTTCTTTAATAACCTCCGGGTCATAATAGCCTTGCTGGAAATCAGGATCTTTTAAGATGGATTCACTTGCTACTTTGTTAAATGCTATTGCCCATGGCTGTGTTGCATAGGTTGTAGCCATGGCAACGATCTTGTTTGCGAAGTTTGGGTAGTGGATGGCGAACTGAAGTGCCTGCATACCGCCCATACTGCCTCCGACAATCGCGTGCACCCGATGGATATCAAGTCTGTCAAAGAGTATGCGTTGTGCTTTGATCATATCTTTTATGGTAACAACAGGGAACTTATAGCGGTAAGGCTCATGGTGAGGGTGCATAGTGCTCATAGGGCC
>JALUKO010000038.1 GCA_027056525.1 Helicobacteraceae bacterium
TTATAATACAACTCTTGGAGAGGTGGCTGAGTGGTTGAAAGCGGCGGTCTTGAAAACCGTTTTCCGGGCAACCGGAACGGGGGTTCGAATCCCTCCCTCTCCGCCATTTAACCTGAAAATCTTCTTTTTAATATCTCTTCAAGATACTCTTCACCGACAAGTACATCCCGAGGTTTACTCCCCTGTGCCTGTCCAACAATACCTTTCTCTTCCATCATTTCAATATATCTTGCAGCTTTATTGTAACCTATTTTCATCTTTCTCTGAAGATATGAAGCTGAGGCTTTACCTGTATGGATAACTATTTTCAGAGCTTCTAAGAACTCCGAGCCCTCTTCGGAAAAAATATCTTCCTTTTGTTGTGAAATACTTAATCCTCCCTTTGATAGCACAGAAGAATCAAACTTGGGTTTTGTCTGATTTCTCAAGAACTTCACAACCCTTGCCACCTCTTCTTCTGAGACAAAAGAGCCATGAACTCTTATAAGCATAGAAGATGCGGGAGGCATAAATAGCATATCTCCTTTTCCTAAAAGTTTTTCAGCTCCACCGGTATCTATTATTGTCTGAGAATCATGTCTCGAGGGAACTGTTAAAGCAAGTCTTGAAGGAAGATTATTTTTAATTGTTCCCGTTATAACATCTGTCGAAGGTCTCTGTGTGGCAAGAATCAAATGAATACCTGCGGCTCTTGCCATTTGTGCTAACCTTGCAACAGATGTTTCCACATCTTTTGATGCTACCATCATAAGATCTGCAAGCTCATCTATTACAATAATTATATAAGGCATGGGAGTAATCTCTTCTTCCGGCCATTCATCAAACTTTTTTATTTTGCCTGCTTTTATAGCTTTAATTTTTTCATTAAACATATCAATATTTCTGCTTTGAAACAGAGCTAACTTTTTCAATCTGTTTTCCATTTCATAAATCGCCCACTTAAGAGCCATAGAGGCCTCTTTCGGATCTAAAACAACTTTTGTCTTCAAATGGGGAAGCTGCTCATAGACACTGAATTCAAGCCTTTTGGGATCCACAAGAATAAAGTTGACCTCTTCAGGTGTTGCTCTGTAAAGAATACTGACAATAATGGAATGGATAGCCACACTCTTTCCCATTCCGGTAGCTCCTGCTATTAAAAGATGAGGCATTCTGGAAAGAGATGTTACAAAAGGTTTACCTCGAACATTTTTCCCGAGAACAATAGTTAAAAGATCTTTTGTATTTCTGTAAGCATCACTTTCGAGGATTTCTCTTAAAAATATTGTTTGTCTGTTATAGTTGGGAATTTCAATTCCAAGGGTTTCCTTCCCCTTTATTCTACTTATCATTACATTTTCGGCTTTCAGGGCAAGAGAGAGATCTTCGGACAAACCTATTATCTGAGAGATTTTAATTCCTCTCTCCGGTTTATATTCAAATGTTGAAATAACAGGTCCCGGATGATATTCCACAACTTTTCCATTTATATTAAATTCTCTGAGCTTTTCCTCTATGATTTTCTTTTTATTTGATAGCTCTGCATCATCTACAGTCTTTACTCTTTTCGGAGGAGAATCAAGCAAAGAAAGAGG
>JALUKO010000039.1 GCA_027056525.1 Helicobacteraceae bacterium
GATGAATCTCACCGGGGGGAGGGGTATGGAAAAATGATGTTGGAGTATTTAGAGGATTATGCGAAGATGGCTATGTGTGAAAATATCGTTCTCTCCTCAGGTTTTTCCAGAGAAGATGCCCATAAGTTTTATGAGAAAAACCACTTTAAAAAAGTGAGTTATGTGTTTATAAAAAATATTGGGTAGCTTTACTTCCGCGTTTTAGGTTTTATTTGTAACATGTATATAAGAAAATATAATTTTTTTATCCTTAATATTTGTAAATGAGATATCATTGTGATAATATTCTGAAATATAACTTGTGTTTTTGATATGTGATGCATAGATTTTTTGACATAGGTTATAAAAATATGTACTACACAAGGGGTTATTTTGTTTGGAAATGCAAAGATTAAAGTTTTAAAAGAGCAACATCAAGAGGAGCTGCAACAACTTAGAAGTGAAAATGAGATGTTGCAACAAGAGCTCAATGAGCTTAAAGGGAAACTTGAAAATCAAGAAAATACCTCACTAGAGAACGCAAAAGATGAAGTTGTAAAGTTGTTGTTAGTTAGTTATGAAGATGGTATGGGTTTTCTGCAAAATACGATAGAAGATAATCTTGTCATGCTTGAGGAAATAAACAGCTTAAATAAGGGATCGATGGAAAATATTGATAACTTATCTACACAAACAAACAGTATATCTTCTTCTGTTGAAAACATTCAGCAGTACACCAATCAGTTAAGTGATGATTCCACATCGCTTGTAGATAGTGTGAACTCTATATCAGACATCATCAACCTGATCAAAGATATCTCCGATCAAACAAACCTACTAGCACTCAATGCTGCCATAGAAGCTGCGCGTGCAGGTGAACACGGTCGTGGTTTTGCGGTTGTTGCCGATGAGGTGAGAAAGCTTGCCGAGCGTACTCAA
The DNA here is from genome assembly GCA_027056525.1 of Helicobacteraceae bacterium. Taxonomy (GTDB): domain Bacteria; phylum Campylobacterota; class Campylobacteria; order Campylobacterales; family Sulfurimonadaceae; genus Sulfurimonas. Next base: position 919 of record JALUKO010000039.1, read on the forward strand.
AAAGCAACACAAGAGGTTGAGATAAACATTAACGGACTCAAACAAAACTCCAACAATATGATAGAGATCAGTAAAACATTTAACAATGAATCAGAGTCGATCATAGATATTTTGCATGAGTTTAAAACATCCCTTGATGAGGTTTCAAACTTTTCACATCACATTACCGACAAAGCAACAAATGTGACCAATGAGATCAGTGTCAGCAATGGTAAAATCGATCATATCAGTTTGAAACTTGATGGCTACAAGGCTGTGTTGTTCTCAACGCCTACTAAAATCGTAGATCATAACAGTTGCAGATTTGGAAAATGGTTTAGTGAAGCTGCGGCAAATATACTAGCAAATAACAAGTCAGAAGTTGCAGAGGTTGCAAAACATCATGAGATGGTACATAAGGGACTCCAAAAAGCAGTCGATCTCTCAGCTACAGCCAAAGATGCAAATGAAGAGATCTTAGAGACTATGAAAAAAGTTGAAAACGCGAGTAAGGTAGGTTTTGAAGTTTTACTCGATGCGATCAAGGCAAACAGAAAAGGGTAAAAGAGAGCGCTTTGGGAGTGTTAAAAAACTCTCCCTAGTATGAATAAGTGTAGCCGGATCAGTTGAGTTTAATAGTGAGAATGCAAAATATGGAAAATAAAATAATAAC
>JALUKO010000040.1 GCA_027056525.1 Helicobacteraceae bacterium
AAACCGTATCGTTACTGATATAAGAAACCATCAGGATAATAATGGCCTTTTTAAAAGTCTCGATAACGGGGCTGAAATCCTGACCGTTGATATTTGTAGATAGTAAAACTACATCATAGTTTGTACTCTTTATAGCATCTTTTGTAGATGTGCACATCTCACACACATGCCCTAATTCACTTAGCTTTGTCGCTATACTCTGTGCCAAATAAACTTCATTTTCTATAATCAGTATCTTCAAATCTTCGTCCAATCAAAATATTTTAAATTTGCATTTGCAATCACGCCAACACCTTCTCCTCGGCCTATAAAGCCAAGCTTTTCAGTAGTTGTCGCTTTTATGTTTACTCTGGAAGCCTCACAATGTAACAGCTCCGAGAGTACTCTTCTCATCTCTAACTTGTATGTAGCAATTTTTGGTTTTTCAGCGGCAATGGTCAGATCAACATTGACTATGATAAACCCAAAATTGTAAATTTTTGTAACAACTCTTTGGAGCAACTCTTTGGAGTCGATCCCTTTGTACGCATTGTCGTTATCCGGGAACATCATCCCTATATCGCCCATGCCGGCTGCTCCTAAAAGAGCATCTATAAGCGCATGGATGGCAACATCACCATCACTATGTGCTTTAAAACCAAAATCAGACTCTATTTTCACACCGCCTAAAAACATTGCACCTTTGTCGTCAAATGCATGCACATCAAAACCTGTTCCACTGAGTATGTCATGTGAAGGTGCTTTAAGGCAGGGGATATGGTTCAGGTCTTGGATGTAGGTGATTTTATGAGCATTTTGTTCACCTAAAATAAACTCTCTAGTGCCACCAAATGACACAATGGCACTGCTCTCATCCGTGAACTCTTTGTGTGTTTGGAGTGCTTGCTTGAGGATGTTTGTACGTGAGAGCTGAGGAGTCTGTACTCGCTTTATCTGTTCTCTATCAATTGTTTCATTGTTATACACTACGGTATCATGAACTTTGAGATAAGGAACAATACAATCAGCCAAACCCTGATGTGCAATGATATTTTTTAAAAAATTCTCACTGATGCAGGCTCTGGCAATATCACTCACCAAAACATACTCACTCTCTACATCTTCAAGGGCATTTTTTAGAGACTCTTGTCTGCTTGCTCCCCCTTGTATAAAGGTGAACTGAGCAGAGTATGTCTTCATAAACTCAATATCATCACTAGAAGATGTGATGATGATCTTCTCAAACAAAGCTGTTTTTTGAAGTTTATCTGCTACAAATTGCCACAATGGCTTATGATCAATACGAAGCCATTGCTTTTTAGCATCCAATTCAAAGCGACTAGAACTACCAGCTGCAAGTAATATAAGCGTTAAATTAGGCAATCAGACTCCTGACTTTTTTAAGTGTTACGAAATTATACATATAGAAAGCTTGTTTTTATCTTGTTTCAATATTTAATTCTCTAAATTTTTGATAATTTCAATAAAATATAATGGATGAGTATTTGGCTTAATGATACTTTAACTTTATTTGATTATATTTCCAACACTTAATATATTTAAAAAATATGTGTATAAGTATGAAAG
>JALUKO010000041.1 GCA_027056525.1 Helicobacteraceae bacterium
GAAATTAGTTAACATGTTGAAAGGGAAGGAATTTACAGAGAAAATAGTGAGGAAACCCATTAAACCAAACAAGATAAAAGTAATAACATCTAGGGTAACAGATGGAAGATGGATAGCTAAGGCTGTCCACGGGGAAATTGAATTAATTGTATTAAATGATTCCATCCTAAAAGAATTAGGTAAAATGAAAGAAATCAGAAAGGAGGATATTACATCACTCTATACAGCGGATAATATTGTGGGAACTGAGGATGGTCTTGATGTCAGAGCCTTTTATAAAAGAATTCCTAAAACAAAGGAAAAGCTTGAGAAAATAAAAAATATGGTTATTACAAATGATATGGTGTATGGAAAGCTTGTCTCCAAAGATCTTAAATCTTCGATTATTGTTGCAAGAATTGATAATAATGTTTTTTCTCAGGATTTTTACCGTAGAATTTTAAAGTTGGCAAAAAAATATGAGGGACCTGAAAAAATTTATGTTGCTGGAAGGCCGATTGTTGAGGGAACTCTTGCATACTTAATGCCAAAGGATATGAAGAAAATGGTTCCCATCGTGATTCTGTTCATTTTCGGAGTTTTATGGTTTCTTTTAAAAAGTTTGAAAAATACAATTACCACATTAATCGTTGTTTTAATCAGCACCATCTGGACATTCGGTTTGATGGCGTCACTTCATATACCTATTTATGCGGTAAGCACTATGATCCCTGTGATGCTGATTGCAATTGGAGTTGCATACGGAGTACATTTGTACAGTCATCTTGAACTACACTTAAAAGAACACCCTGAAATTTCAAAAGCAGATGCAATTTCCAACATGGTAAAGGAGATGTGGAAACCAGTAATGATGGCAGCTGTAACCACGATGGTGGGGTTTGTTTCTCTTCTTACATCTTCAGTTTATCCTGTTAAATATTTCGGATTATTCTCAGCTTTTGGAGTTTTTTCAGCTTTCATACTTTCCATTCTCTTTATTCCGGCGGTTTTATATGTTTTTAATTTACCAAAATTCAGAAGTAAAAAGGAGAAAGAGGAGCACACAAAACCGTATTTTACTTTCACTGAAAAGGTAATTAAGGGGAAAGTTTTTGTTATTATTATTACTCTTATTGTTTTAATTCTTTCAATTTACGGAATAACAAAGGTCTGGGTAAGTTCAAGTTTTCTTGCAAAGTTTGAAAAGGACAGCCAGATTGTTAAAACAGACCATTTTGTAACTCAGCATTTTGGCGGAACAACTACCTTGAATGTTATTCTTGAGGGAAACAAAAAGAATACATTTAAGAACCCCGAAGTTTTAAAACAGATGGTTAAAATGCAGGATAAAGTAACAGGCTCTCTTGCGGTAGTGGGCGATTCATTTTCTCTTGCTGATTTTATAAGAAGAATGAATAAAGTTATGCATGCTGATAAAGAGGAGTTTAACAAAATTCCCGATAATAGAGAGCTGATAGCTCAATTCCTTTTGCTTTACGAAATGTCAGGAGATCCTGAAAATCTTTGGAGAGTTGTTGATGATAAGTATCAGAAAGCCAATATAACATTCCAGCTCAGGAGTGATG
>JALUKO010000042.1 GCA_027056525.1 Helicobacteraceae bacterium
AGTTGACAATGCTTGAAGAAAGTTCCCTACAACAGCTAAAAAATAAAAAAAACCTCCTTGCCTTCTCTGGAGGGGGTGACTCAACAGCACTTTTTTTCCTCCTGTTAGATAAGCATATCTCGTTTGACATAGCCATTGTTGATTATAGTGTAAGGGAGCAAAGCAAGCTAGAAGTAGCCTATGCACATAAGCTTGCATCTCAGTACAAAATAAAGTGTCATCTGCTCAAAGCCCCACTATACAAAAACAACTTTGAAGCATCGGCAAGAGCGAGTAGGTACAAGTTCTTTGAAAAGCTTATAGAGCAGTATAACTATACAAACCTTTTAACGGCTCATCATCTTGGTGACCGTTTGGAGTGGATGCTGATGCAGTTTTGCAAAGGTGCAGGCTGTGTAGAGATGGCCGGTATGCAGACTATGGAACAAAGAGAAACATATACACTTATAAGGCCTCTACTGCACCTTACAAAAGAGGAACTGCTACACTATCTTCACCTCAACAACATTAAGTACTTTGAAGATGAAACCAACCTGGATGAATCTCTCACGAGAAACAGTTTTCGACACAAGATAGCCACTCCACTTCTCAAAGAGTTCAAAGAGGGGATCAAAAAAAGTTTTCAATATATTGACGAAGACAAAAAAGAACTTATAGAAAATATACAGATCCATACACTCGGTGAGATCAGCTACTTTGCAAACACCCATAAAACACGAACCAACATATATCTGATAGACAAACACCTAAAAACTTTGGGCTTTATGATGAGTGCACGGGAGAGGGAACTTCTCAAAACAAATACAACAGTAGTTTTAGGACGAAAATATCTTGTTTGGCAGCATGAGCACTATGTTTTTACAGCACCCTATTCCCATAAAACTTCCGTAATGCCAAAAAAGTTCAAAGAGGAGTGCCGAGTTTTAAAAATCGAACCGAAATTCAGAGCCTTTTTTTACAAAAATCCTCAAATATTTTTTAAAGTCAAAGCACTTCTGCATCACTCTTTATAGTGGTACTGTTACGATCTTTCTCTTCTTTAGCCTCATACACTTTCATCGTAAAAGATGAGCGTATCAACTCTGCATCTCTTTTGAAGTGTATGGGAAAGTTAACTCCTATGATCCAGTCGCTTTTGTTTAAGGCATCCAAAAAGTTGTAAAAACTTTTTGGAGAGTCAATTTTTGATGTTGTATTAACCTCATAAACACAGAAGTTACCCTCATCAGGGCTGTTAATGATCTTTGATAAGCTCAAAGACTCGAAGAAAACCTTATGCTTTTTATGAAAACGCTCAGCACTAAAGGGTGTTCTAAAGGCACTGACAATATGTCTGTTATCACTTTGAAGCTGTTTGAATCTTGCGTAGATATCATTATGATATTCCTGATAACGTCTGAGTTCACGAGTCTCTTTTTTCAGTGCCAGTCGCTGTTCTCTGTACGCTTTACCCTCTGGAATCAACACTAAAAAAGAGAACAAAAGAACAAAAATAAGTAAAAAAATACTAAGTATCAACAGATAGATATTCTGACGGGAAATAGAGCGTTTCAT
>JALUKO010000043.1 GCA_027056525.1 Helicobacteraceae bacterium
ATAGCTTTCTTTTCTCTTATCTGCCGTACTTTTTTAGAAATTTTTGTATAAAACTCCTCTATTTCTGATGTCTCACTATTACTAAAATTCTCTTTCATAAAATTTATCCTATAGAGTTAATTAATGTTTAAACTTTATAGAGATAAAATGCATCTGTCTTTATCCTATAGGATAATTAATGGCAATAAATTGAAGGAAATGAAATGAAAAAAAGTATATGGATGGCAGCGCTATTTGCTTTATTGGTTGGCGCGAGCGCTACTGCATCAGATAATGGTGTGTATGTAGGCTTGGATATAGGAAATACTAGTCTTGATATTACTGCAAGAGCAGATAATGGTGCTGAAGCAACAGGAGATGATGATGGTGGTTCTCAAACAATAAAACTGGGTTACTATATAGATAAACATACTCGTGCAGCATTATTTTATCAACATATAAATGTTTCTGAAGATGTAGATGAAATGTCATTAGCAGGTGGTAATTTTGATTACCTTATTGGAAAGTATGATTTTAAACCTTTTATAGGAGTAATTCTAGGATATGGTTATTATAAAGATAGTCTTACAAATTTGACAGGAATGGTTTTTGGTGGAGAAGTAGGTGTAAACTATTCTATATCAAAACATTTTTCTGCTGAACTTGGTTACCGCTATTTGAGATCATCGATGGAAGATAAAATAACAATTGCGGGAACAGTAGTCACTTTGACTATTGATCCTATAAAAAACTGGTTTTTAGGTGTCAACTACAAATTCTAATATTTGTCTTATTGAATTTCTTTGTGTATAATTATACACAAAGGAAAAATCATGAATACAGTACGATTAAATATTACACTTCCAGAATCTCTCAATGATGATATGAACCGTTTTTCTGAAGAGCTAAATGAAAAAAAGAGTCATATTATCTCTTCAGCTTTAGATATGTACTTTGATTATCTTGATTTAAAGTTAGCAGAGAAGCGTTTGGCAGATAAAAATGAAAAACATGTACCATTGAATGATTTCTTTGAAGAGCTAGGTGCAGATGTACAGCATTGAACTGACAAGTAGTTCAAAACGTGATTTTAAAAAGATTAATACAGGTGACATACAGTTTATATATGACTCTTTAGTTACATTTGCAAATAACTTTACACCGTTGTATGAAACTACTTTGATGCAAAATGGAAAAATTAAGAAATTACAGGGTCAAAAGGAACTTTTATATAGATTGAAATTACGTTCTTATCGTGTTATTTATAAAAAATATGATGATAAATTACTCATTTTAGTTCTACATGTCACAACAAGAGAAGGGGCATATAAATGATGACCTTAAGTGTCTCCGCACTCAATGAGCAGATAAAAGCTCTTTTAGAAGAGAGTTTTTCCCGTGTTTTTGTGGAGGGGGAACTCTCCCGTATCACTTTTCATAATTCCGGACATATCTATTTTACGCTAAAGGACAGCTCCTCTGCGATTAGTTGTGTTATGTTTCGAGGCAATGCCACAAAGTTAAAGTTTCGTCTTGAAGAGGGGATGAAAGTACTTATAGACGGTGCTGTTACCCTCTACAAACCAAGGGGAAGTTACCAAATAAACTGTTTTTCTGTCGAACCATCAGGGCAGGGAGCTTTAGCACTCGCTTATGAACAGCTAAAACAAAAGCTCTCCCAAAAGGGCTATTTTGATCCAAAAAGGAAAAAAGAGCTTCCAAAGTTTGCATCCCGCATCGCCTTGATTACTTCTGCAACTGGAGCGGCATTACAGGATATGTTGCGTGTTGCAAACTCTCGTTACAGACTTCTAGAGATTGATGTGTATGATGTCTTGGTGCAGGGGGAGAGTGCAGCGGCGAGTATTGTCAATGCACTGAGTGTTGCAGACACAAAAGAGTATGATATCATCATACTTGCTCGTGGTGGCGGAAGCATAGAGGATCTTTGGGCATTTAATGAGGAGATCGTTGCAGATGCCGTATTTAAGGCTAAAACCCCAATTATCTCTGCTGTTGGGCATGAGATAGACTGGGTTATCAGTGATTTTGTGGCTGACTTGCGTGCACCGACACCAAGTGCAGCAATGCAGATGTGTCTTCCTGATACAAATGAGCTTTATCAGTACCTCGATACTCTAGCTTCTCAGCTCACGCAGACAATCACTCAGAAGATAGCTGCAAACAAGCAGGAGTTGGTGCATCTGCAAAACTCATTTATGCAACATTCCATAGAAAAAAAGATCATACAAAAAAAACAAGAGGTGGAGCAACTCAAGGAGCGTTTTGAGCAAAGCATAGATTTTAAGATACAAAACCTCTTACGAGAGCCTGAGCATCTACGTATGCAGTTTACACATGCGATAGATTCTAAGCTCCATGTTGCTCAAAATCAACTTTTAAACCTTAAAAAGATGTTAGAATCCAACAATCCAAAATTTAAAAGCAAAAGTGGCTTTGCGCAGATATCTAAAGATAACAGAGTGATTGAGCTCTCATTGCTTGAGGTCGGTGATACCTTTGAAGCACAAGATGATACTTTGAGTGTTTATGCGAAAGTTTTGAAAAAAAGTCATATCTAAGGAGTACATATGGGATATCCAAGTTTTTTTGATGAAGTGGTAACGATCAAGGTACAAGACCCTCTTTCTGATCTACTGGGTGCATTTGATAATGGGGAGTATGAGTTTACTTATCTTGAAGTTGTAAAATCGGCAGGACACAGTTGCCCGACGGTTGCAGGCGCATATTTGATGACACACGCGGCACTTGAAGCTCTTTACAAGGGTGAAAGAGCGGTTCGCGGTAATATAAAAGTAGCATTTAAAGAATCTATAGAGGATGGTGTAGCAGGTGTCATTGGTAATGTAGTTTCTCAAATTACGGGTGCTACTGATAAAAGCGGGTTTAAAGGTTTGGCAGGCAGATTTGCACGGCACTCTCTTATGGATTTTAATGCCGATATAAGTTCCTCTGCAAGATTTACACGAGTCGATACAAATGAGAGCGTGGACGTTGTTTACAACCCTTCACAAATTCCGCCAAATCCGGATATGCAGCCTCTCATGCAAAAGATGATGCAAGGAGTCGCAACTGATAACGAGCTTCAGGAGTTTGGGGCTTTATGGCAAGACAGGGTAAAACGAATCTTTGAAAACAAAGAGGATGTTATAGAAGTCCTTTAACTATGTTATAACCAAAGAGTTTTTGCTCTTTGGTTATTTTACTAAAACATGACCTACAAATTTGCTCATGTTATCCATGATCTCTGAGCCTTTTCTAAAACTCATGCCACACGCTTCATAAGCAAAGAAAACTCCCGCTTGGTACTTGTTAGCGTGAATATCTTTGGAAAATTCCACATATTCTTGATAGATCTTTTTGTAGTTATCGTAAGGACCTTCTGTGCTTTCACATACAGTGCCATCTGCATCAATGATCTTCGTATTGGCACCTTCTCTTCCAAAAACAGTTTTTTCCACTTGTTTGATACCCTCTAGTGGTTCAAAAGAGGTTTTGAGCAGGTATGGAGACTCCGGAAAAAGATCAGAAAGTATTTTCATCATCCCTTTAGACTGAAAAAGGAGGGTATAAGCAGGATTTAAAATAATCGCTTTTTGGTTTTTTATGATATTTGTCAGCGTTGTAGCAAGTTCGGGTTCATCATGAGCTATATCTTCCCAAGGGTAGAGTTTGAACCAGTATTCATAAGCATTTTCATGGGCATCATAGATACCATCTTCATCAAAATGTACATTTTGCAGATACTCAAAACCTGTTGTAAACCCTGCATCGGTTGCCATCTGTTGCAGTAATCTTGTTGTCGCTTCCTCTTCATCATTGCCGTCTATTGATGAAAAAAGTATCTTCCAGCCGTCATAATGCTCTTCAAAAAGTTCAGTATCATCAAAAAGGGTTACAAGCCTTTTAAAGTTTTCTACGATGGCATCATACACATTGTTGAACTGCTCTTCATCATCCATACCATTATGCTTGAGAAGTGCCCATTGTAAAAGTGCAGTTTCAAAAAGACCCGTAGGGGTGTCTGCATTGAATTCTATAAGTTTTATCTGCTCCCCGTTAAGTCCGCCTGCAAAATCAAAACGACCGTAAATATGCCAATGCACATCATTTTCCCAGCTTTTTTTAATGCTCTCAATAAGGTTAAAAGGGATACCGAGTTCAAAAAACAGATCGTTGGCTATCACAAACTCTGCAGCTTCTACATACATATCATAGATCTCGTTTGCTGCAGTATAAAAAGCCTCTGCTTCTTGGGGAAGTACTTCCACAAGTTCATCACTTACATATTTGCTTCCATCCTCATCCGTGTGCCAGGTGAAGCCAAGCTCCTCTAAGGCAGTATCATCCAGGGGGTTGAGTTTTTGTAGTGTAACCATCTTAGCTTCCAAAACTTCTACTGCCAGAAGATGAACTTCTGCTTGAGCTTCCAAAAAAGCTTTTTCGTGTGGAACTTTTAGAAGCGGAACTTCTAGAAGCTGCAGAACGGCTGTATGCACTTTTGTTGACACTGCTTGAGCGTTTTGAGAAGTTTTTATTGTTCATAAGCGCATTTCCTATCATATTGCCAAGAAGACTTCCGGCTGCTACGGCGAGTATAGTTCCTGCAAGACCCATACCGGCACTACTTTCACCGCTTGCGATGGTTTCAGAAGTACCATCTTGAACTTTTTGGTATTCCTGTTCTGCCAGTGCTTTCATCTCCGCTTCGCTCATAAAGCGTTCTGAAATATTGCCATACTCATCTCTTTCACGGATGATGGCACGTGAAGGTCCCTCTGTCGGCATCTCTTCGACAACTATATATTTACCGTTTGCTTGCTGTTCAATCACTAAAAATTTGTTTTGTACTTGTTGTTGCTCTTGTGGTGTTTCACAACCACTTAGAACACCCATCATGATTACGCCTGCACTTCCAAGTGCAACGCCGCCTGCTATTGAAGATATGTGTCTCACTGTTTCAAATCCTTTTTCTTTAAAGTTATAATTTTGTCCAGATCATAGTCATAAAATGTGATGAAATCTCTACCGTCATAATAGATGTCACCTCGATAGCTATGCTTGTGATCTTGTAACGTAACATCTTTTTTCATAAGTAACATGGCTCCAACACTTTTGCCTACAGGGGGGATAAGTGTTAAAGAGCTTATGAAAAAGAGTACCCCTAGTATGATGGCACTGAGTTTATTGTTATCTACATAAATAGTGATATAGCCCAAAAACAATGTTGAGAACGCATAGGCAATGATGCTTTGATGATCAGCAAAGAGAATGTTATAGTAAACATCAATCTCATAAAAGTCAATATAGTTCAGCTTGATCCCTAAAAAAACAAAAAAGTCGAGTATAAATGTGAAAAATATTCCACTTAGAAACGCAAGTACAATTTTACTCATCGTAACTTTCTCCTTTTTGTTTGTGTGAGTTTTACAAGGGATGAAGAACTATGCTCATGCAATCCATATTTGTTCTCTATAATTATATCAGCTTTTCCCTCACAAAAGTCTCTCTTAAAGTTTTTTCCTGATTCGTTGGCAGATGTAGAGTAGTGCCACTTTAGATCTCTGAGTATTTGTGAATGAAGTTGAGG
>JALUKO010000044.1 GCA_027056525.1 Helicobacteraceae bacterium
AGAGTTCCAAAATCTCAACCTTTTTACTATTTTTGGAGCAATACTTCTTATAATCCCCGGTTTTTTAACGGATATTATAGGAATTTTATTACAATTTAGCGTTTTTACATCTATGCTTGTTAACCGTTATAATGTAAAATCAAACAGTTGTAAAACTGATAGTAAAAACAATACACAAAAGGATTCAGATGTCATTGATGTTGAAATTATTAGCGACAGCAGCACTACTATTAAGTAGTACATTATTTGCAAGTTCATCAGATAAAGTAGTAGAGAAGTTCTTAGAGAAAAAATTTAAAGCCAATCCCAATATTGTTTCTTTGAAAGTAAAAGTCAAAGAAAAAATTGCTATCAAAAAACTGCAGGGATGGGATGCGTACATAGTAAATGTAGATGCTATGGTAAAAGCTAAACCAAAAAATCGTAAGGTTTCTCAAAAGATGATTTGGTTTTATAATGGAGAGTATATCACTCAGGACTTTATCAGTGTTAAAACAGGTATGAGCTTAAAAGACCTTGTGAGACCACCGTTTAAAGATGAGTACTATAGAAAAGAAAATCTTATTTTTGGAAATGTAAATGCAAAACATAAAATAGCGATCTTTTCAGATCCGTTATGCCCATTTTGTAGAGAGTATGTGCCAAAGGCACTCAAAGATTTGAAAAAATCTCCTGAAAAATTTGCCGTGTATTACTACCATTTTCCACTTCCATCATTACACCCTGCAGCAGTTGAGCTTGCAAAAGCAGCTATTGCGGCAGAGCTTGAGGGGCAGAGAAATGTTGTAGAAAAATTATACAGAGTACAACTTAACCCTAAAGAAAGAGATGTTAAAAAGATACTCAAAGCATTCAACAAGGCTTTAGGTACACACATAAAACCTTCTGATCTTAGATCACCGGAAGTAGCCAAGCGCTATCAAGCAGATCAGGATCTAGCAGAGCTTATTATGGTGCAGGGTACACCAACTATGTACTTTGACGGAAAAGTAGATAAATCTAAGAAAAAATATAAAAAGGTACAATAAAAATGAAAAAACTAACAATAGCAACTCGTGTTTCAGATTTGGCACTTTGGCAGGCTTATCATATAAAAGATAGGGTAGAAGCCAAATATCCCGAGATAGAAGTTGTTTTAAACAAGATTGTTAGTAATGGGGACAAAGTGCTCGATAAACCACTTGCACTCATCGGTGGTAAAGGACATTTTACCAAAGAGCTAGAAGATGCAATGCTCGCGGGTAAAGCAGATATGGCGGTACACTCTTTAAAAGATGTGCCTACGTATATCCCGGAGGGGCTTGAGCTTGTTGCTGTAACTGAGCGTCAGGATCAGAGTGATGTATTTTTGTCTCATACATACGGTTCTTTGGATGAACTTCCAGAAGGTGCAGTTGTTGGAACTACATCTTTACGCCGTAGAATGCAACTTCTCAAAAAAAGACCTGACTTGAAAGTAAAAGATCTTAGAGGCAACGTAAACACAAGACTCAGAAAGCTCAAAGAGGGTCAGTATGATGCGATCATTTTGGCATTTATAGGTCTCAACAGACTGGATTTGCTTAAAGATATCCCTTATGTTGAAAAACTTTCTTTAGATATGATGATACCGCCAATGGGTCAAGCTGCTCTTGGTATTGAAATAGTACAAGGCAATGAAAAGCTTGTAGAAATTGCGAAATTTTTAAATGATGATCATACTTTTTTATGTACACAGATAGAGAGAGATTTTATCTCTAAAATCGGGGCAGGGTGCTCTGCACCGGTTGCCTGCAACGCAGTGGTAGAAGATGGCGAGCGTATTGTTTTTAGAGTAATGCTCGGTTTTCCTGATGGAACACATGTGATGCAAGAGAGAGTTGAGCGAGCTTTGGATGATGTTGATAATCTTGGAAGTACACTGGCAGAAGCTATGATAGACAAGGGTGCACTGGATCTTCTTAAGGATGCAGAAAAAGTAGCATTTAAAGATGAGATGCCACAAAGACTCTAATAGAGCACTAAAGATAAATAATGAAAAATACAATTAAACTTTTACAAAAAGAAGATCAACTTACTGTTATAGACGATGAGCTTGATATTTATCTGGAAATTCCACATCTCGCATATGCAGAAGTGAAGAAAAAAGATGGTGGGAAAGCACTTCTTTTTACAAATGTGGTTGACAAACAAAAGGGTAAAAAATTTTCTGAAAGTGTTCTTATGAATGTTTTTGGATCTTATACAAGATGTGAACTTCTTTTTGGAAGAACTATAGAGTCTATAGCTGATGAGATAACAAAGCTTCTGCATATGAAACCTCCCCGTAGTTTTGGTGAAAAACTCTCTATGGCGAGTGAGCTTTTTAGCCTGAAAAATATATTTCCAAAGCGTCTAAGCGGTGAGGGTGCCTGTCAGGCTGTAAAATATCTTGAGGAGAATATTAATCTTTATGATATTCCTGTGTTGACGACGTGGGAGCAAGACGGGGGTCCTTTTATTACTATGGGACAGGTATATACCCAAAGTCTTGACGGTGAACTTGTCAACCTTGGCATGTACAGACTTCAGGTGTATGATAAAAATCATTTGGGTATGCACTGGCAGATACATAAAGACTCTTCTCACTTTTTTGATCAGTATCAAAAAGCGGGTAAAAAGATGCCGGTATCGATCGCTATCGGTGGTGATCCACTCTATACATGGTGTGCAACTGCTCCGCTTCCCTATGGTGTTAACGAGTTATTGATGTATGGTCTTATCAAGAAAAAGCCTGCAAAGCTTGTGAAATCTTTAACGACACCATTGTATATACCTCAAGATGTTGATTATGTGATTGAGGGCTGGGTGGAGCCGAGTGAGCTTAAGATTGAGGGTCCTTTTGGGGATCATACGGGGTATTACACTCTGGAAGAACCATATCCTGTTATGGAAGTAAGTGCGATAACAACGAAAAAAGAAAAGGTGTTCTTGGCAACTGTTGTAGGTAAACCGCCTTTGGAAGATAAGTATATGGGTTGGGCAACCGGAAAAATATTTTTTCCGCTTCTCAAAACGACTACACCTGATCTGCTTGATTATCATATGCCCGAAAACGGAGGCTTTCATAACCTGATCATAGCAAAGATGCAACCACATTATAAAGGGCATGCGAAGCAATTTATGCATGCATTTTGGGGAGCAGGGCAGATGAGTTTTGTCAAACATGCTATTTTCGTCGATGAGAACGCTCCGCGTCTTGAGAACTATGAAACTTTGGCAACATACATACTAGACAGGTTTACACCAAAGTCTATGTTTATTTCCGAGGGTATTTTGGATGCTCTTGATCATTCATCGCCCGAAACACTTGTAGGCGGTAAGCTTGGTATCGATGCAACCGCCGCAAACAAAGTAGAAGCGCCGCAACTTTTAGGAGATGAAGAGCTTCTTAAAGAGGTGCAAGAACTTATCCCGGATGCGGTTGATCTTCATCAGTTTATGAGACGTACAAAAAATCCTATAACGGTAATAGCATTGCGTAAAACGAAAACGGCAAAAGAGTATTTTGATGCTTTGGTAACGTTGAGCACCTATATAAGAATAGTTGTTTTTGTGGATGCTGAAAAAAATGATGTCAACAACTCCTATATGATCATTTGGCGTGTGACAAACAACATGGATGCCCAAAGAGATGTTTTCGTCTCAGGTTTGATGGTCGGCATAGATGGAACCAACAAAACATCACTTGATGGCTTCACACGAGAATGGCCGGATGATGTCGATTGTACACAGAGTGTTGTCGATGATCTTAAAGAAAGAGGGCTCTGGAATCTCGAAGATGAACTTTATGAAAGATACCAACTTTCATAGTTCCCCTCTTGTAATCTTTTAAAAATCACCAAATTTAGCTAAAATAGCGAACTTTTTATAATTGGAGAAATTATGGACAAAATGTGGTCAGGCCGTTTTTCTGTCGGTGCATCAAATCTTTTAGATCAGTTCAATGCTTCTATAATGTTTGACAGAAAACTTTACCGTGAAGATATTGAAGGCTCTTTAGCCCATGCCGCCATGCTTACAAAGCAGGGTATTTTAACAACTGAGGAGCTTCGTCAGATTACCGATGGACTTAACCAAATCATGAAAGAGATCGAAGCGGGTGAGTTTGAGTGGAATATTCATGATGAAGATATTCACATGGGCATTGAGAAGCGTTTAACCGCACTCATAGGTGATGCAGGAAAAAAACTTCATACGGCAAGAAGTAGAAATGATCAGGTTGCCGTTGATTTTCGCCGTTATGTATTGAGAAAAAATCTTGAGATCGCAGATGCTGTGAAATTGCTTATGCAGGAGATGCTTGTAGTTGCTCTCAAACATACTGAGACACTTATCCCGGGGATGACCCATCTACAACACGCACAACCGATAAATTTTGGTTTTCATTTAGGTGCATATCTTTCAATGTTTAAGCGTGATATAGAACGCTTGCAAAGTTCATATGAGCGTAATAATATCTCCCCTTTAGGGTGTGCGGCACTTGCAGGTACACCACATAATATTGACAGAGAGATGAGTGCTGAGCTTCTAGGTTTTGACAGCGTGAGTGTAAACTGTTTGGATACGGTTAGCGACAGAGATTTTGCTTTAGAAATTTTGTTCAATATCTCTACCTTAATGATGCATATATCAAGACTCTCAGAAGAATTGGTTATGTGGTCAAGTTATGAGTTTGGTTTTATTGAGCTCAGTGATGAGTATTCCACGGGAAGCTCTATTATGCCTCAGAAGAAAAACCCTGATGTCCCAGAACTCTTACGTGGCAAAACAGGTCGTGTATATGGTTCTCTTATGGGCTTACTGACGGTTATGAAGGGCTTGCCTTTGGCATACAACAAAGACACTCAAGAGGATAAAGAGGGTGTTTTTGATGCCGTGGAGACAGCGGAGATATCTTTAGAGATACTCAAAGAAGCGATTAAAACGATGCAAATCAAAGCAGAGAATATGCAGCATGCATGTAAAGTAGGGCACCTCTCGGCAACTGATCTTGCTGATTATCTAGTTGAGAAGTGTGGTATTGCATTTCGTGAAGCCCACTTCATTACAGGAAAAGCGGTTGCAAAAAGTGAAGAGTTAAACATCGACTTGAGTGATCTTGATTTGAAATATCTCAAAGAGATAGATGCCCGCATCAATGAAGATGTGCTTGAATATTTGGTACTAGAGAATTCTATGAATGCACGGACTTCCGAGGGTGGAACTGCATCTTCTAAAACGAAAGAGCAACTTGAATATTTTAAAACTTTTTTAGAAGGAAAATAGATGAAAGTAAGTATTTCACATCAAGAGGGCATGAAATTTGAAGCAAAAACTTCAAAGAGCAGTTTTGTTATTGATTGTCCGGTTATCTCACCGGTCGAGTATTTTTTGGCAGGGATCATAACATGTAGTGCTACGGATATTATTTTAATACCCAAAAATCAAGGCTATAGTGTAAAAAATCTAGTTGTCGATGGTGATGTTGTAAGAAATGAAACACAGCCGTGTAAGTTTAATACGCTGCATTTAACATACAGTTTTGACTCTGATGCAGATGATACTACGGCGG
>JALUKO010000045.1 GCA_027056525.1 Helicobacteraceae bacterium
AAGCACCTTGCAAAAGAGCATCAGCCTTATGCCGTAGATATTCACGGCGGCGGTGCTGACCTACTCTTTCCCCACCATGAAAATGAAGCTGCACAAACACGCTGTGCAACAAACCACGCTATAGCAAACTACTGGATCCATAACGGTTTTGTGAACATTGAGGGGGAGAAGATGAGCAAGTCTTTGGGAAACAGCTTTTTTTTAAAAGATGCACTCAAAGAGTATGATGGTGAAGTACTTCGTTTTTACCTCCTTGGCTCTCACTATAGAAGTAACTTTAACTTCAATACAGATGATCTTCACGTAGCAAAAAAACGACTCGATAAGATCTACAGACTCAAAAAACGCCTTTTTGGACTCTCTCATAACTTTGAGACAACAAAGTTTCAAACCAAGCTTTTAGAAGTACTGAGTGATGATTTAAACATCTCCTCTGCTCTTGCACTCATAGATGAGATGATCAGCAGTGCCAATGAAACACTCGATACGGCAGGTAAACACAAGGCTCTCAAAAAAGAGACCCTTGCAAACTTTGCCTACATAGAAAAAGTGCTTGGTTTTGGTGTCAAAAACCCGTATGAGTATTTTCAGCATGGTGTAGATCCACAAACCAAAGAGAAGATCTTTGATCTTATCCAAAAAAGAAATGAGGCAAAAAAAGCAAAAGACTTTGCAAGCTCCGATAAACTTCGAGATGAGATCTTGGCTTTTGGTGTAAACATCATGGATACACCAGAGGGTACATTTTGGGAAAAAATCTAGCATGACCCTCCAAGAGTTACAAAAACATATAGAGCATAACACACA
Source organism: Helicobacteraceae bacterium (assembly GCA_027056525.1). Lineage (GTDB taxonomy): Bacteria > Campylobacterota > Campylobacteria > Campylobacterales > Sulfurimonadaceae > Sulfurimonas. Next base: position 808 of record JALUKO010000045.1, read on the forward strand.
AGAGATCTCAGAAGAGTTCACAAGGATTTTTCATGGTCGCGGCGGAGTGTATGAGGGTTGGAAGCATCTGACTATCGACAGTATAAATAAAGAGATTGTAAGTGTTGCTCTTTACTTCCAAGAGGAGAATGAGGATGCACTTTTAACTATGCTTCGCAGCTTCATAAAGAGCTCTCACTACATAACTTTGGTTGTGCAAAGAAGATACATCAAGGGTGCTCCGAGTGAAATTCTGCTCGGTGAACTTCCAGAAGATCTCTACATCATAGAAAATGGTATGAAGCTAAAGCTCAACCTCCTTAGCAACAAGAACAGCTATTATTTTGCAGATATGAAAAACGGCAGAACTTTTGTAAGAGAACATGCCCATGGAAAAAATGTACTCAATCTTTTTTCCTACACCTGTGCTTTTTCTGTTGCTGCCAAATACGGCGGTGCAAAGAACATAGTCAATGTAGATATGAGCAAAAGTGCCCTCTCGACAGGAAAAGCAAACCACACACTCAACAAGCTCGATCCAAGAGGTGTAAGCTATCTGCCCTACAATATACTCAAATCATTCTCTTCACTCAAACGCAAGGGTCCTTATGATCTTATCATCATCGACCCGCCTAGCTTTCAACGGGGTAGTTTTGAAGCGGGTAAGGACTACGAAAAGCTTATAAAAAAACTTCCACAATTCGCTTCTGAGAACTGTATCGTTTTGTCTTGTTTGAACTCACCCGAACTAGATACAC
>JALUKO010000046.1 GCA_027056525.1 Helicobacteraceae bacterium
TAGCGCATATTAATCGTGTTTTAAAAGCTGATGCTCAGCTCGTTATAACACATCCATCATTGGATGATGTTGATGCAAATAAATCTCTGATGCAGATACTTGGAAAATATTTTAAAATTATCATGCCATACAATCTCGGTAATGGTGAGACAGCATTACTCGCTTCCAAAGAGTACCATCCGACGGCAGATATCATATTGCAAAGAGCAGATATGATTGACGGACTAAGTTATTACAATTCTGATATTCATGTAGCTGCGTTTGCTATGCCAAATTATATCCGAAAAGAGTATCTGGGGATTATTAAAAACTAATGGCTTTTAAGTATGCTATTGCATTAACAGGAGGAATTGCCACAGGAAAAAGTACGGTAGCATCACTTCTTGCTTTAAATGGTATGCGTGTTATAGATGCCGATACAATCTCTCATGAGATTCTTGATGCATCTTTGCCTTGGGTAAAAGAAACTTTTGGTGATAGATACATAAACGGCTCAAAGGTAGATCGTGCACAACTTGGAAGTTTGATTTTCTCCGATGAGAAAAGTAAGATGGTCCTGGAGGAGTACCTGCATCCAAAAATAAGACAAGAGATAGAAAAAAGAAGTACTAAGCAGGATGGATTTAAATTTCCATATCTTATAGATATACCTCTGTTTTTTGAAAATGGCGCATACAACATAAAAGAGAGTGTGGTAGTATATACTCCAAAAGAGATACAGCTAGATAGGTTTATGAAAAGAAACGGCTATTCAAAAGAGGAATCTCTTAAAAGAATAGCAACCCAAATGCCCATAGATGAAAAGAAAGCAAAAGCGACATGGGTTATAGACAACTCCAAAAATCTCAAGCATCTTCAGCAAGAGGTTGAAGAGTTTGTTGAAAAGATCAAGATCAAGTACCTGCAGGAGAGATAATGACAGTAGCAAAATATAGTGCAAACGGGAATGACTTTGTTATATTTCATACTTTTTTAAAAAAAGATAGAAGTCAATTGGCTCAAATACTTTGCCATAGACAAAACGGTGTAGGTGCTGATGGTCTTATTGTCATTATCCCTAATGATGAGAACGATTTTGAATGGCAGTTTTATAACTCTGATGGAAGTAATGCTGATATGTGTGGTAACGGAAGTCGTGCATGTGCACATTATGCCTATGTTAATGAATTGGCTTCAGAGCATATGAGTTTTGTGACAGGTGCAGGCATAATCAAAGCAGATGTTGAAGATGCAAGCTCTGCATCCGGCATGATCTTAAGTGAGCTTACACCTCCTGAAATTTTAGATGCGACCATAGAGTTTAACGAACAAAGTTGGTGGTTGCTCAATACAGGAGTGCCACATTTGGTATGTTTTACGCAAGATATAGATACTTTTGATATAGAAGAAGCAAGAGAGTTGCGATACAAATATGATGCTAATGTAAATGTGATGAGTATTGTTGATGGAAATTTAAAGGTGCGAACGTATGAGCGTGGTGTTGAGAATGAAACACTTGCGTGTGGCACAGGGATGGCAGCGTGCTTTTACAGGGCTTACAAGGAGGGAAAGGTAGCAAACAATATTGAAGTTTATCCTACAAGTGGAGAGACACTCTACCTTGGAGTTAACGAGACAACTATCACTTTCAAAGGAAGGGTTGTGAAAACTTTTCAGACAGAGTGGGAAATATAAACTCGTCTGTGTGACCCTAAATATTATTTAGGGTCGTGTTATGCTTTTAGAGCCCTGCAGCTTCTACGATTTTTGCTTGATGATCAGCGATGAGTGGTTCAATAATTTCATCGAGCAGTCCACCACTCATAATCTCATTTAATCTATAAAGTGTTAAGTTAATTCTGTGATCACTTATTCGGTTTTGAGGATAGTTGTAGGTTCTGATACGCCCACTTCTATCGCCAGTACCGACTTGTGCTGCACGTTCAGCAGCATTTTCACTTTGTTGCTCTTGCATCTCTAGCTCATAAAGTCTTGCTTTGAGTACTTTCATCGCTTTTTCTCTATTTTTATGCTGAGATTTTTGATCTTGGTTGGTAACAACTATGCCTGTAGGCAAGTGCGTGATACGAACAGCAGAATCTGTAGTATTTACAGACTGTCCACCACAGCCACTAGAGCGCATAACATCGATTTTAAGATCATTGTCATTTATCTCTATCTCCACATCGTCAACTTCAGGCATCACTGCAACTGTGATCGCAGAAGTGTGAACACGTCCCTGTGATTCTGTCGCCGGTACACGCTGTACCCGGTGTGTTCCACCTTCATACTTCAACCTGCTATATACCTGTTCACCCTTTATCAGTGCAATAACCTCTTTGAACCCACCGGCATCTGAAGGTGATGTGTTCATGATTTCCACTTTCCAACCCTTAAGGTCAGCATAGCGGGTATATGCATTAAAGAGGTCCCCAACAAAGATAGCTGCTTCATCTCCGCCGGCACCGGCACGGAGTTCTACGATGATATTTCTCTCATCGTTTGGATCTTTTGGAAGAAGAAGCAGTTTAATCTCCTCTTCAAGTAATGGTATCTGAGGCTCAAGCTCTTTGAGCTCCTCTTTTGCCATTTCGCCCATTTCCGGATCTGAAAGCATCTCTTTTGAATCGCTGATCTCTTCTATAAGTGATCTATACTCTTTTGCTTTTTCAACGATAGGTAAAAGGGAAGATTGCTCTTTTGAAAGTTCTGTCATCCTTTTGATGTCAGAAGTGATATCAGGTGAACTTAGCATTTGGCTAAGTTCATTATAGCGGTTGATAAACGGAGTGAGTTTATCGGCTAACATTAAGTGTTAACCTTATATAGCGTTTACAGCTCTGTGTAGACGACTAACTTTTCTAGCAGCAGTTTCTTTTTTCAAGATACCTTTGCTTACAAATTTGTGAATTTGTTGATTAGCAACTTTAAATGCTGCCTCTGCTTCTTCTTTGTTCCCAGCTTCTACTGCTGTGCTTACTGATTTTACGATGTTTTTAAGACGAGTTCTGTAGAAACGATTACGTTCTGTACGAACGATTGTTTGGCGAATTCTCTTAATAGATGACTTGTGATTTGCCATGTAATGAGTCCTTCTCATATAAATTTAGTGCGCAATTTTAGCTTAAATATAATTAAATTTAAGTTAAAGACAAGGTAATCTTGGAATATTTCATCTTTAACGGAGAATTATGTTAAAATACACCACTTTAAAATTGGATAATACAATGAAACTATTTGGAACAGATGGAGTGAGGGGCAAAGCCGGGTCGTACTTGAGTGCTGAACTTGCCATGAAAGTTGCCATGGCTGCGGGGATATACTTCAAAGGACAATCTTGTACAAACTGTACAAACAAGATATTGGTGGGTAAAGATACAAGAAGAAGCGGTTATATGATAGAAAATGCCATAGTGAGCGGTTTAACGGCAATTGGCTATGATGTAGTACAGATCGGTCCTATGCCGACGCCGGCGATAGCTTTTATTACGGAAAATATGAGATGTGATGCGGGTATTATGATTTCAGCTTCACATAATTCGTATGAGGATAACGGCATTAAATTTTTTGACGGTCATGGAGATAAGCTTTCACTTGATGTTGAAAAACAGATAGAAGCGATCTATGCAAATGATGAGTTGATCCAAGAAGCTCAGGCAGTAGGTAAAAATATCGGTAAAGCAAAAAGAATTGATGATGTGGTTGGACGTTATATTGTTCAGTTGAAAAATTCATTTCCTGTGCAGCACTCTTTAAAAGGGATGCGGATTGTGCTTGATACGGCAAATGGCGCAGGATATATTGTGGGGCCCACTGTTTTAGAAGAGCTTGGCGCAGAGGTGATTGTGCTTCATAACAAACCTGATGGTTTTAATATCAATGAGGGGTGTGGTGCTTTACACACAAAAGATCTGTGTGAAAGTGTCATTACATATAGAGCTGATCTTGGCATTGCCCTTGATGGTGATGCGGACAGACTTGTCGTAGTGGATGAAAACGGAGAGGTTGTCGATGGCGATCAGCTTTTAGGTGCACTTGGTTCATATATGAATGACAGAGGCGTTCTCAAAGGTGGAGGTATTGTCTCAACCGTTATGAGCAATCAAGGTTTAGAAGACTTTATACATTCTAAAAAACTAACACTTCACCGTTCTGATGTTGGCGATAAGCATGTTTTAGAGATTATGAAAAAAGAGGGGATCAACTTTGGCGGTGAGCAAAGTGGTCATGTGATCATCAGTGATTTTGCAAAAACAGGTGACGGGCTTGTAAGTGCGTTGCAAATTTTAGCTTTAATCATAGATGCCAAAGAGAAAGCATCTAAGGTATTACGCCCATTTACTTTATATCCTCAAAAACTTGTCAATCTCAATATCAAAGAAAAAAGACCACTTCAAAAGATAGAAGGACTTGATACGAAGCTTAAGGAGTTGGAAAAAAATCATATTCGTCATCTTATAAGATACTCCGGGACAGAAAATAAACTCAGAGTGCTTCTAGAAGCAAAAGATGCTAAAAAGATGAATAAGGCGATGGATGATATGATAGAATTTTTTCAAAAAGCCCTCAATGCATAAACAGACACTTCGGCTAAATATTATTCTCTTTTTTACATTGGCAGGTATCTTTATAATTGATCAAAATATAAAGATGCTCTTTGTAGAGGGATACCGTTACTATACGGATTGTATAGACCTTATTTTGGTGTACAATAAAGGTGTGGCATTTTCGATGCTCTCTTTTTTGGATGAATGGCTGAAGTATATCCAGTTGGTGCTGGTTGCGGGGATACTTGGATATGTGATCTATCTTAAGAAGGTCTGTTTTGCTTTTCCCGCAGGACTTATGCTCGGGGGTGCATTTTCAAACATATACGATCGCTTTGTACACGGAGGGGTCGTAGATATGGTGTATTGGCACTGTGGATTTGATTTTGCAGTGTTTAATTTTGCAGATGTGATGATAGATGTTGCAGTTGTATGGATACTGATTTTAAATTTTAAACCAAAACTATGCAAAAGCTAATTGCTAAGATACATAAAAGCACATTTTAGGTATTATTGCCAAAAATAATAGTTAAAAAACTATAAATGACAAACTGAATCAAAGGAAATTGATGGAAATCAAATCAAATAAAATCGATGGTGCAAATGCTGAGATTAAAGCTACAATTTCAAAAGAAGAGATTGATGCGAATTTAGAAAAAATTGCTAAAAACTTGGCAAAAACTGCAAACGTACAAGGCTTCCGTAAGGGTAAAGTACCTGTGGCAATTATTAAAAAACAATATGGTGAGCGTTTAGTTCAAGATGCAGAAGCTGAGGCACTACGCGAAGTTTTAAACAAAGGTTTGGATGAGCTTGGTATTGCAAACGATAGTTTGATAGGAGAACCAAATATTTCTCAATTTGATAAAAGCGATGAGAAGATAGAGGTAGCCGTAAAGGTTGCTATGAGACCAGAGATTGATATGGGTGAGTATAACACTTTGGTGAAAGAGTTTGAAAAGCCTGTAGTAACTGATGAAGAGGTTGATCAAAGAATCAAAGAGTTGGCAACTGCTCAAGCTCCTTTGGTTGATGT
>JALUKO010000047.1 GCA_027056525.1 Helicobacteraceae bacterium
CTGATGATTATGGGTTATGAGGATGCGGAGCCTTTCGAAGATCTCGATACTGTTTTGATCTACCCGCACGATGTGGTTGTCAACGGTGTTCACGAAAACAGAGGTGGTGTATTCAGCGAAGGGGAGAGTCTGCTCGAAGGCGAGTCGACTCCGGGAACGATTCTTCTAGCATGGAGCGAAGCGAAGCATGAGGCTTTTCATCACGGCTGCGGCAATGTCATAGTGCACGAGCTTGCGCATCTGCTCGACTTCGAAGAGTACTATGTAGAGGGAATGCCCACGTTGGACGGTAAAGATCGCAGCCGATGGAGCGATATATTTTCCCGACACTACAACGAACTTCTCGAAAAGGCGGCGAAAGGGCGCGACTGGGGAGATTACCGTTTTATAGGCGAGTACGCTTCACAGAGCGAGGCGGAGTTTTTTGCTGTTTTGAGTGAACGCTTTTTCCAGTGTCCGGTCTCTTTAAAAAAACATTTTCCCGATCTCTATAAAGAGCTGAAGAGTTTTTACAGAATCGATACCGCGGTTATCTTTTCAGCTCTTGGCTGAATCGGCATCATCCTTTTCACGCAGAACTTTATCGAGAACCTCGAAGACCATATCGCTGCCGCGCTCCATCTCCTTGATTGCTGCTTTCAGTTTCGCAAAATCTAGAGGCTCCTCTTTTATCAGTTCGAAGACCCCTTTTGTTCCGTTATGTACGGTTTTATGAGGCTCCACCAGCGAAGGGTAGCTTTTCGTGCTCGAGAAGAACTCTTTTCCGTCACCCTCCTCGTACCATTTTCCAAGCCTGCAGTTATGATGGTCTACGAATTTGAATATCTCTTTTCTGAGGCCGACCGAGAGGTAGGTATTAACTTTCCATATCACATGATCCAGCTTTGCCAAAGACATGAAGGTTCTGTCCGATACAAACTTCAGGTTTTCAAAATTTTTCTGTACAAGATCCAGATCCGCTTCGAATTTTTTGTGAAACTCTTTGGTAGCATCGTTGGTGTTGTTGATAAGCGTCTGCATATCATCGGTCTTTTGTGCCATATCACCGACATCCTGTTTCATCGACTGCAGAGCGATATTTATTTCGCCTATCGCTTTATCGGTCCTGTCCGCAAGTTTGCGCACTTCATCCGCAACCACGGCAAATCCGCGTCCGTGCTCTCCGGCTCTGGCAGCCTCTATTGCAGCATTGAGTGCCAGAAGATTGGTCTGTTCGGATATATCTTTTATAAGACTCAGAATCGATCCGACATCTTCAGCCCTGTTGGATAGCATTTGTGCAACTTCGCTGGATTCGCCCGATACGGAATGAAGTGAGTCGAGGGTAGAACTTATATCGAGAATCTCTTTTGTGAACTGATCCATTTCCGATATAAGCTTGCCCGATTCTGCAATATTCTCTTTTGAAACAGTGACATTTTCCGCCATGTTTTTCTGAATGTCCAGCAGACCTTTTTTCAGCTGTTCGTTTTCATATGTAAACAGATCCTCAAACCCTACTGCCCCGCTTTCAGATCTTTCTGAGAGTACCAAGC
>JALUKO010000048.1 GCA_027056525.1 Helicobacteraceae bacterium
AGATTTCTTTTGGGAAAGTATTAAGCTTTAGGAAAAGCCTTTTAAAGCCACTTATAGGGCTTAAAATTTTGTTTCATCTCTTTGGATTATGGTATTTTTTTTAAAGCTTATATTGAAGATATGGGGCCTGTTTTTTCAAGAATAATATAATACTAATTAATATTATATTTAGATATAAAAAAAGAGACTCCAAAAAAGAGTCTCTTTTTTAAGTTAGCAAAAATTATTTTTTTGAAGCCATTGCTTCTAAGGCATATTTTTCACCAAGTTCATAAGCTTTTTTGTTTACTTCGTGAACTTTAGCAGGTACTTTTGAAAGCATTGTTTCAATAAGAACATTCTTATCAAGAGCATTCATCATTGTATTTGCAATCGCAAGAGCAACAACAGATTGAGTAATAACATTACCAACCTCTTCTTTTGCAATTGTAATAATAGGAATCTCATAAATATTCCAAGTTTTTCTATCTTCTTCAGTTGGATGAACAAGATTTGGATCAACAACGATTGTTCCGCCAGGCTTCACACCATTTTTGAAAAGTACATAACTCATCTGTGCCACTGAAAGCATGAAGTCAACATCACCATCAACAGCATACGGATAGTAAATCTCTTTATCATCAAGCTGGATATCAACAACAGTTGGTCCACCACGAACTTGTGATGTATATGTAGCAGTCTTTAGCCCTTGCCCACCAGTTTTAATTTTTGCAGCTGCAAAAATCTCACCAGCAAGAAGAACACCTTGACCACCGACACCTGTAAATCTCATTAATACTTTAGAATCACTCATTCGTCTTCCTTATATTTTTTTAGCAAAGTCGTCTTGTGTAATCTTACCACGTTGACCTTGGTGAACTTTTTGAATCTCTGCATACATATCACAGTACTCATCCGCTTCAGTATCTTCTTTTAGAACACCAAGTGGAAGTAAGTTAAGTTGTTCTTCTTCACTCATTGCATCGTATTTTTTCTTAGAAACAGTAATACTATCGATCCACTCAAGGTTCTCCATAGCAGAAACCATCTTGTTTTTACGACCAAGGTTAATATGACAGTTAGAAAGTACTTCCATCATTGAGAAACCTTTATGTTTCATCGCTTTAATAAGAACTTTTTCAAGTTTCTTTGGCTCAAGCATAGTCTCACGTGCAACAAAAGAAGCACCAGCAGCAATAGCTAAATCACAAGTATCAAAAGTTGGATCAATATTACCAGCTTTTTGAGATACTGTCCACATACCCTTAGGAGTAGTTGGAGAAGTTTGTGAGTTAGTAAGACCATAGATAAAGTTGTTGATAATAATCATAGTCATATCGATATTACGACGACAACCGTGAATAGTATGGTTACCACCAATAGCAAGTGCATCACCATCACCAGCAACACATACAACTAACTTATCAGGACGAGCAAGCTTAATACCAGTAGCATAAGCAACGGTACGTCCGTGAGTAGTGTGAACAGTGTTAAAGTCTACATAAGAAGAAAATCTTCCTGAACAACCGATTCCTGAAACAACACATA